>JBAZCD010000080.1:0-9103 GCA_041671205.1 Pedobacter sp. | reverse complement strand
TAGATTTAATTTCTAATTACAGCATCGATAAAGAATTAATTAAGAGCCTGGCACCTGATGTGATCATCACTCAGGCTCAATGTGAAGTTTGTGCAGTCAGCCGGAAAGATGTGGAACTTGCGCTGAAAGATTTTCTTGAGAAAGATTGCCGGATCATTTCGCTTGAGCCTCATGCTTTATCAGATATTTACAGAGACATAAAGGATGTTGCTGATCAGTTGGGGACAGGGGCCGCCGGAGCTGATCTGATCGAATTTTCGGAAGAACGGATCAATATTGTTCGTCATAAACTCAGATTTATTACCGAAAAGCCAAGGGTAGCCTGTATTGAATGGCTTTCACCGCTGATGATCGCCGGGAACTGGACACCGGAGATCATTGAGACCGCCGGTGGGGTTTCTGTACTGGCAGAAAAAGGAAAGCACTCTGCTTACGTTAGTTTTGAGGATATTCAGAATGCAGATCCCGACATTATCGTGATTATGCCCTGTGGATTTTCAGTTCAGAGGACTCTTCAGGAGATCGGTCTTTTGCTGGAACATCCGGGATGGGGAGAGTTAAAGGCGGTAAAGAAAAACCGGCTGTATATTACTGATGGTAATCAGTATTTCAACAGATCGGGGCCAAGGATAACAGACAGTATCGAGATCATGGCCGAGATCATCAATCCGAAGCAGTTTGTTTTCGGGTTTGAGAATCAAGGATGGATAAAGTTTAACATTTAAGGCTGACAGGGTTCCAAACCCTGTCAGCCTTAAAAGGCGATAAACCGTTCGATCTGCTGATCAGTAAATTTCAGGGTGTCTTCATTAAAAAGATTACCGTTTTCATCGAATTCCTTCCTGATATATGAAATGTGGATTCGTAAAGGCAAAACATGCATGTTGATATAATGGCAGATTCCGGTAAAATGGTCGATGCCCCGAACATTGCCATATTTTCCGCTGGAGAGACCAACGAGAGCCGCTTTTTTGCCGAAAAAGCTTTCCGGGTAGGTGCAGGCATCAACAAATGTTTTTAAAATGCCGGGGAAACTTCCATTATACTCCGGGATCACAAAAATAAATTTACTGCTGGCAGAGATCTTATCCTGAATACTTTGAAAGGCCTGGCTGCGTTTTCCATACAGGTCGGATACGATCAGATTATCAGGCAAATCGCAAAGTGAAATTATTTCCGAGTCGAAGCCTTTTGCACTTAACTGCTTGTGATAATATTGGGCAAGTTTAAGCGTGTTGCTTCCCTCACGATTAGTACCGGAGATTATAGTAGTCATTTTGTTGATAAGATGTGCAAAACGAAAATCGCCCCGCGGTGTAATTAGTTTTAAGTTTGTATCTTAGAATTTATTAAAAAGCCTTATTGAATCATTCAAAAGTAGTGTTTTGAACTGCTTAGAGTTTACTTTCAGGCTTATTTAATATCACATATTTGTAATTATTTTTTTTGAAATGAGCAAAATCATTGCATTAGCTAACCAAAAAGGAGGCGTTGGGAAAACTACTTCTGCCATAAATCTTGCAGCGAGTTTGGCTGTACTTGAATACCGTACCTTATTGGTTGATGCAGATCCGCAGGCAAATTCAACCTCAGGAATAGGATTTGATCCGCGTACCATTAAGGCAAGTATTTACGAATGTATAATTAATGAGATTGATCCGTCAGAAGCTATTCAAAATACTGATACGCCTAACCTTGACCTTCTTCCGGCCCATATTGACCTGGTAGGAGCAGAGATCGAGATGATCAATTTAACAAACAGGGAATTTAAGATGAAGGCGGTCCTGGATAAGATCCGTGATAACTATGATTTCATCATTATCGACTGTTCACCATCACTGGGTTTAATAACAATCAATGCCTTAACTGCAGCTGATTCAGTTATTATCCCTGTTCAGTGTGAGTACTTCGCCCTGGAGGGACTGGGTAAATTGCTGAATACCATCAAAATCGTTCAGAGTCGTTTAAATCCGAATTTGCAGATTGAAGGAATATTGCTGACCATGTACGATGTCAGACTTCGTTTATCCAATCAGGTTGTTGAGGAAGTCAAGACTCACTTTCAGGATCTGGTATTTGATACAATCATTCAGCGGAATACCCGATTAAGTGAGGCCCCGAGTTATGGTATCTCTGTAATCATGCATGATGCAAATTGTAAAGGTGCAATCAATTATCTTAATTTAGCCCGTGAGATCATTCGCAAAAACGGATTGGTATCGAATGAGGAGGTTGCAAAACAAGCTTTAGTATAGTATGATCTACCAGAAGAAAACAGGACTAGGGAGGGGATTAAGAGCTCTTTTGGATGATTCGGATATGCCGGAAAACGATAAGCAGCAGGTCAGTAATGAAAGTTCTTCACTGGGAGCTATCAGTACTGTTAAGATCAGCCAGGTTGAGGTAAATCCATTTCAGCCACGTACAGACTTTGATCCCGAAGCCTTGCACGAATTGGCAGAATCGATCAGGTTACAGGGCTTGATACAACCAATCACAATCAGGCAGTCGGGTCAAAACTCCTATCAGCTTATTTCAGGTGAACGTCGTTTACGTGCATCGAAATTAGCAGGACTGACAGAGATTCCTGCCTACGTTCGTACTGCCAACGACCAGCAGATGCTGGAAATGGCTCTGATCGAAAATATTCAGCGGGAAAATCTGAATGCGATCGAGGTTGCTCTGAGTTTTCAGAGGATGATTGATGAATGTAATATGAAGCAGGAGCAGCTTGGTGAACGCGTTAGCAAGAACCGCTCGACTGTAACCAATTACCTCCGTTTGTTAAAACTTCCTCCTGCTATTCAGGCATCAATTCGTGATAAAGAGATCTCAATGGGACATGCACGTGCACTCATCGCTGTTGAGGATGTGGATAAGCAACTTTATATTTTTCAGGAGATAATAAACCGCGGACTTTCAGTGCGCAAGGTGGAAGAACTGGTTCGTCAGGTTCAGAATTCAGGAAAAGGAAAAAAAGCTGTCAAAGCAGCCGGAATCTCCTTTCAGTATATGAAAATTCAGGATGATCTGGCCTCCAAGTTCAGTACTAATGTAAAGTTGAAGCTGAAAGACAAAGGTACAGGGTCCATTGAAATCGCATTCATGTCTGATGATGATCTGAATCGTATTCTGGAAATGTTAGACTGGTAATGAAATTAAAAATCCTTTTGGGGTTCATCTTTATGTGTTTTTTAGCGCAATCAGATGCTTTTTCCCAAATTACTGAGGAGCTTCCTGCAAAAAGGGACAGCAGCAAAACCACTGTTAAGAAAGAAACTATAGTAAAAGATTCGGCACGTCTGGCTATTGAAGCTATGCCACGGCGTGCGGCGATGAAATCATTGATGCTGCCCGGACTGGGACAGATTTATAATAAACGCTGGTGGAAAGTCCCCCTGGTTTATGGTGGTTTTTTGGGAATTGGCCTCGTTTTTGAGTTTAATCAGCGAAATTATAAGGTCTTTCTGAAAGAGGCCCAGTTTCGTGAACTGAACCCCGGGAAAACACAAAACCCCTTGTACTCAGGATATACAAATGAAGGGATCATCGCAATTAAGGATGCTTACCGGCGCGACCGTGATCTTTCTGTACTTGCAGGACTTGGATTTTACGCAATTACGATTATTGATGCCTATGTTGACGCAAAGTTTTTTAGGTTTGATATATCAGATGAATTGTCATTGCAGGTTAAGCCTTCGGTGAGTCAGACGATGCCTGTTCACACTTCTGCTTTTTCTCCGGCCGTGGGACTAAAATTGAAGCTGAGCTTATGACATTGAATAAAAATATATAATTCATTAAAAGATGAAAATAGCTATTCTTGGATATGGTAAAATGGGCCGTATCATTGAAAAAATTGCCACTGAAAGAGGGCATAAAATTATTTTAAAAGTAAATGCAGATAACCTGGAAGATCTGAGTGTGTCTAACCTGCGGCTGGCGGATGTGGCGATAGATTTCAGTACCCCTGATTCAGCGCTGAGCAATATTGATATATGTTTTGAGGCAAATGTTCCTGTTGTTATAGGTACTACGGGCTGGTATGGACGTTTACAGGAGGTAAAGAATAAATGCGTGGAGGGTAACAATACTCTGATTTATGCATCTAACTTCAGTGTTGGAGTAAATGTGTTCTTTTATGTGAATAAGGTACTCGCCCGGATCATGAACAGGTATCCGCAATATGAGGTGCAGGTGGAAGAGATCCATCATACTGAAAAACTTGACTCGCCCAGCGGTACTGCGATGAGCATTGCCGAAGGAATTTTGGGAGAGCTTGACAGGAAAGATGAATGGGTAAATGAGTTGATAGGTTCAGATGAGGCAATAATAACAAAACCTGAGCAGTTACTGATCGAATCACACCGTATTGAGGATGTTCCGGGCACTCATACAGTAATTTACAGTTCAGAAGTGGATGATATTGAATTTAAGCATAAGGCTCACAATCGGGCCGGATTTGCATTAGGTGCTGTGCTGGCCGCCGAATGGCTTGAAGACAGGACCGGGTTTTTTAATATCACAGATATGTTTGATTTTAGTGTTTAAATTGATACAATAGAACATGAGTTTAATTAATAATAAGAGTAAATCGAAAGATAAGAAGGCAAAGACTAAGAAAAGTGCCGGTAGAGAGTGGTTTGACGCTATTCTGTTTGCGGTGGTGGCGGCTACTCTAATCAGGGGACTTTTTATAGAGGCTTATGTTATCCCAACAGGTTCTATGGAAAAAACGCTGCTTGTCGGAGATTATCTTTTCGTGAGTAAAGTGAATTATGGAGCACGTATGCCAATCACACCGGTATCTTTCCCATTTGCACATCATACCATGCCAATAACCGGCACCAAGGCTTATTGGGAAGGAATTAAGTGGGATTATCGCCGCCTGCCTGGTCTTGGTGAGGTGAAAAGAAATGATGTGGTAGTTTTTAACTTTCCGATGGATGCAGATGCACCGTTGTCGCGTCCGGTAGATAAACGTGAGAACTATATCAAACGTTGCCTGGCTATTGGAGGTGATACCATACAGATTAAAGATGCCAGGGTTTTTGTGAACAACAAACCTGCCGAAGTTCCTGTGGCAGGCGAAAAATATTATTATGTAAAATCTGATGGCACTGACTTTAATCCTCAGGCTATAGAGGATATGCACATAGAGGCGCAGCGTTCATCTTCCGATGAATATATCTTTAATATGACTGCTACTGATGCTGCAATCATAAAAGGCTGGTCGAATGTAAAGAGTGTTAATCCTTATATCAGGCCATTGAATGAATTTGATTCTCAGATCTTCCCGCATAATCCTGCATTTAAATGGAATGCTGATAATTTCGGACCACTTATCGTACCAAAGGAAGGCTGGACAGTGAAACTGGACAGCAGCAATTTTGCGCTTTATGAACGTGCTATTTCAATCTATGAAGGGAATACCATTGAGAGAAAAGGAAATGATATCCTGATCAATGGGAAAAAGACAGACAGCTATACCTTCAAAATGAATTACTACTGGATGATGGGAGATAACAGAGATAACTCACTGGATTCACGCTACTGGGGTTTTGTTCCTGATGACCATATCGTGGGCAAGGCATTATTTGTCTGGATGAGCTGGGATACAAACGGAACTTTCTTTGATAAAGTTCGCTGGAGCCGGATTCTGGGGGGGATAAATTAAAAGTCATTCAACCCTTTGTAAATAAGGGCCGTGCGATAAAATCGCCGGCCTTTTTTGTTTGACCTGCCCCGCCTTTTGACTTCCTTAGCTAAACCAGGTCTGAATTTTGTTTTAAAGGGCTATGTTCCTTCACTCCGTTCAGGATGACAGGTTGCAAAGCGCATACAGAATATACCCAGGCTAATTCAATATTTATTTACTCAACTTTGTACCGGTAAATAAACCTGGATAGATTCCCATCGATATCTGTACCCTCTACAATGGCTTTATAGGTACCCTTATTATCCCCATTATAAAATTCAAAGGCCATATTGCCGGCTTTATCCGTAAAAATTCTTGGATTCCAGTAAACTGTACTGCGAAGGTCTGAACCAGTAGTCCGGCTTGCCGGTGTCAGATATTTTGGAGAGTAGAACTCCCTTTTCTTAATATATCCCTGCGGATTGAAAGTGAGCACGTTATTCTGCGGAAATAACTTCTTCAGATCTGCAGCAGTTGCCGGTGTGCCTGTCGGTACTTTCTTCGAATTGATCACCATCACTCCATTCGAATTGTAAAGCCGGTTAACCATTCCCAGATCATCTTTCAGGAATATCTCTATGTTATCAATGTCGGCTACTAAGATATTGTTCAGATAGGTAGGGTCAACAGGCATTCCATTATAAAAGATCTGTACGGGCACTTTGAGCCCTGAATTATAAACCCGGGTGACATAAAAGTTGTTTTCAGCATAGGTAAGCCCGGTAGCCGCAGTCTGAAGACAGCTCAATAAGATCTGACATCCTTTAAACCGCTCTGAATCTATTAAATGATCGGGCTGTGAACTTAATCCCGATAAGGCAGGGTAATCGTTATGACTTGATTTTTTTATGGCTGTAGCTTTGACCACTACTTCCTGAAGCATTTGTGTAACCATCCGGTATTGTCTTTTACTGTTATCCAGGTAAGGAGCCAGCATGCTGTCAATATTCAGTTCTTCATCCGGAATATTGATATTTTTTCCCGGGGTTGGAAAGGCCGTGCCATCCAGCATGATCATCATATTTCTTGCCGCTGTAGAGCTTCTTGCACTGATTGTCGCTTCAGCAGAATCGGTCATAACAACTTTTTCAAATTTGAACTCCCCTTTCAGATTAGTTGTGGTTTCAGCATAGAACCTGCTTTCAGGAACCACCAGTTTCAGACTTCCTTTCGAAACGGGCATTCCATTTGATGAACGCAATACTCCTGAAAACTCAATTCCCTGTTCAGGAAGTACACTAATCACAGGCTCCCTTCCTTCAATAAGATCTTTATACGAAAACTTACGGTAACCTTGAGTAAGCATCAGCAAATCAAGGTCAGCCAATTTTTTGTCATTAGTCTGGTTGAAGTAATAATTAGGTTTTTCAATATATCCCTGTAATTCTGAAGAAAGCAAAAAGGAACTTTGAATAGTCACTTCATTATCTTCAGAATGGGGTACTTTTGTTTCATTGATCACAGATATCGAAAAATTGCCCTCAACAGGTAAATTTCTGGTTTTTGCACTTACATTCATTTTTACAGGCTGTCTCATCCCATAAACCTTTTTGTCAGTACTAATACTCAGACTTGAAACATCGGTATGCTTAATAAATACAAGCCGCTCGGTTAGAGGCTCACCTTTATTTGTGAACAGGGTAAGCTGAACGATCCCTTCGGGAAATTTATTTTTGGGGATTGAGGCACCAATATTAATGGTCACTAATTTAGTTTGTGCTGCAAAACAGATCACACCCTTACTTCTGGCTACCAGGTAATAACTCTTATCCTGATTTGCTGCAAAAAAGGAAGGATTACTGGATATCTGCAGCAAGACATTAGCGGGTGTTGAGTTCATTACTGAGATGGTAATTCCTGATGGCTTTACCTCAGGCAATGCGACTGTTTTCTTTAACCCGTTTGAAAAACTCAGGTTAGCTTTATATGTTTTTCCGGCTCCCGGCAGCAGGGTAAATGCCCCCATACCCAGATGCCGTGACTGTATATTTCCGATTACTTTTCCGGTATTGTCAACG
Organism: Pedobacter sp.; assembly: GCA_041671205.1. GTDB lineage: Bacteria > Bacteroidota > Bacteroidia > Sphingobacteriales > Sphingobacteriaceae > Daejeonella. The sequence goes on along the minus strand of JBAZCD010000080.1, from coordinate 1,387 downwards.
ATCTCTCCTTTAACATCAAGTCCAAGTCCTTTTTCCTGAATGGCCTTGAATGCTACTTTACTGCTTATATTTTCTATAAGATCACCTCCCTCCGGAAAGAACTGAATATCAGCCTCTGCAAATGAATTTTTAAGCGGGAATTTAGTGGTTATCAGCTTGCTGGGCTCAACCTCAAGTACTGTTTCAAGGATTCCTGTATCTAAAGCTGCTTTTAATCCTGCACTTAATTTCAGGGATGCAATGCCGGCAGCGTCGGTCGTTTCCCTGCCTCTTGCGATGGTCTCAAATTTAGAGATGAGGCTCCAGCTTACTTTTTTGTTAGCAAAGGGGATTCCATCCTGGTCTTTATATAAGATCTTTGCATTTATTGTTGGTGAAGTGTCCGGATTCTGTCCCTGCAGGGAGATATTTGTAATGACATTCCGGTTAATGGCATTACCAATCAGAATGTTTTTGGAGAAGAAATAGGTGTCACTGAAATTTAACATCCAGTAGGTATAAGCCCTTATTCTGTAATTTCCTGATTTATAGATCATTGGATCGAGTGTCAGACTTCCGTAGGCTGAGGTGTTTACTACAGGCAGTTTCATCGATCTGACGAGGGTGTCATTCTCAGAGACCATATCTACATAAAGTACTTTACTCAGATCAGAAGGCAAATCCTGTCCGGTAGCCACATAGGCTTTAAACCAGATCGTATCTCCAACGGCGTAATATGGTTTGTCAAAATGGAGATACACTTTTTCTGAAGGATACTCCTGAATCAGTTTTTGCGATCTTTCTACAATAGTATTCAAACTGATAGTATCCTGAGAATACGCTTGAATAGCCTGAAACAGACAAAGAATGACAATGAATAATAAACGTAAAACTTTCATCCGTAAATTGAATTGGAACATATATGCGAATATAGATTAAATGACCTTTTTAACCATATATACCTGAAGGTTTAACATATTTTAATGCATTGTCTGAATCGGGACTGACAAAAAGAAGAATTTCAGGGTATGATCAGTTGAGTCTGCTAATCCCGAGCTTATCCGCCAGATCATTCAGATCTCTGTAAACTTCATCAATAATTGGAATTCCGCTAATCCTGCGTTCTGTCTCGGCTATCAGTTCAGGTTCTCCGGGAATGATCACCTTTTGGTCTTCGCTGATCCTTTTAGCTGAACTGAAACGTTCTATCCAATTATCCAGATGCGATTTGAACTCATCAAGAGGTCTGAAACCGTCTACGCGCATGGCACCTAAAAAATGGCCAAGCCCTTTTCCTACCGGATGGTCTGATGGTTCCATAAAAGCAACAAAGGGGGGTGCCCATGGACCGTAATTGGCACCTGAGAGCACTGCAGAGAGAATATCTACGGTGGCGCTTAGTCCGAAG
>JBAZCD010000079.1:0-9210 GCA_041671205.1 Pedobacter sp. | reverse complement strand
AGGTACCATTAACAGCCTTTCCGTTTACTACTTCAATTTACAGTAAGGAAGGAAAACTGGTCAAAAAACTATATGATGCGCCACTTGCTGAAAATATCCCGGCCGGATTTGATGGTGTTCCCAAAGGCCCCAGGGAATTTGGCTGGCGTGCTGATAAAGGATCCGTGCTTTACTGGGTTGAAGCCCTCGACAATGGCAATCCTGCCCAGCAGGCAACCATACGTGATATCATCTATACCCAGCCGGAGCCATTCAATCAGCACCCGCTTAAACTTGCCGACTGTTATTTCCGCTTCAATTCTATTATCTGGGGCGATGATAAAGTTGCAATACTAACTGAACGCTGGTGGAAAACCCGTTTTGAAAGACGATCATTCATTAAACCTTCTAATGTGAACTTCAGGGTTAATCTGTATGACCGGTATTTTGAAGATGGCTACAGTGATCCGGGGGTGTTCTTAACGAAAAAGAATGAGTTTAACCGGCAAGTTCTCCTGACCGAATTCAATCCTTTAAAACGAATCGGTGATCCTGATAATGTCAATATCTTCAGTATTAGCGACGGAGCTTCACCCGAAGGCGACCGCCCTTTCATATTAAAATTCAATATTAAGACCAAGATACAGGACACACTTTTCCGTTCATCGGCACCGTATTACGATCGTCCGGTCTTCTTCAATAAAGACAAATTCATCATCCACAGCCGTGAAGCAGCGGATACCGTCCAAAACTATTTCAAAATGGATCTGACGAATAAGAGCCGCATAAAGATCACTGAATTTCAAAACCCCTATCCTGAACTGAAGGGAGTAAAAAAGCAGCAGTTAAGTTATACACGCCTGGATGGTATTAACCTGGGAGGTACACTATATCTCCCGTCCGGATTCAAGACCGGTGATGCTCCGCTGCCGGTTCTGATATGGGCCTATCCGCGTGAATTTAAGACTGCCGAAGCAGCAGGCCAGGTCAAAGGCTCGCCTTACAAATTCAGCACAATAAGCTCAGGATCACCAATTTACTGGGTTACCAGAGGCTATGCCATTCTCGACAATGCCGACATGCCAATTGTTGGAGAAAGCAATACAGAACCCAATGATACTTTTGTTGAGCAGATCAGATATAATGCTGAGGCAGCCATTAACCATTTGGTTAAAATGGGAGTTGCCGACCGGAAGCGAATAGCTATCGGAGGCCATTCTTACGGGGCTTTTATGACAGCCAATCTCTTAGCCCATACCGATCTCTTTGCTGCCGGAATTGCCCGGAGCGGAGCATACAACCGGAGCCTGACCCCATTTGGTTTCCAGGCAGAAGAGCGTACTTACTGGCAGGCTCCTGAGGTTTATACCCGAATGTCGCCATTTTCCTATGCCGATAAGATCAAAACACCGCTATTGCTTATTCATGGACTGGCAGACAATAATACCGGAACCTTTCCGATGCAAAGCGAGCGGTTTTACAGTGCTTTGAAAGGGTATAGCGCTACAACACGGCTGGTTCTGCTTCCTTCAGAGTCGCATGCTTACCGGGCTAAAGAATCTGTAATGCACATGCTTTGGGAAATGGATATGTGGCTGGAGAAATATGTAAAGAACAAATAAATCTGTGGCTTAAATTGACTGTTTAAACAGTAATTTAGTTCTTCGCTAAAACTTGTTTCAAATCAGGTATTTAAAACCCGAAATTTTCAATAATATGGACAGGACATCAGTTTTTACAGAGAAAATAAAAGCCTCATATACCACACAGGGCGGAAGCATCTATTTAGGGGCAGGCATACTGGATGGTGAAATTATTGCCGGTGCAGAAGTCAATCTGGCTCTGAAAATGATGAACCGCCACGGACTTATTGCCGGAGCAACGGGTACTGGGAAAACCCGTACACTTCAGCTGATCGCCGAACAGCTTTCAGATGCAGGAGTTCCGGTTTTCATGCTGGATGTTAAAGGTGACCTCTCGGGATTAAATCATCCCGGAATAAGCAATGCAAAAATTGATGAAAGGGCAGCCGCACTCAACAAATCATTCATCCCATCCGGGTTTCCGGTTGAATTATACTCGCTTTCAGGAGAGCTGGGAGCACAGATGCGTGCCAGTGTGCTTGAATTTGGTCCGGTTTTATTATCCAAAATTCTTGCCTTAAATGAAACTCAGGCAGGTGTAATGTCGGTCATATTCAAATATGCTGATGATAACAAGCTGCAGCTGGTTGACCTGAATGACTTAAAAAAAGTCATATCCTACCTTTCCAGCGGATCAGGAGCGGCAGAGATCAAAGAAAACTATGGAAGTATTTCAGACTCAACTTCCGGAACCATACTTCGCAAAATAGTGACCATTGAACAACAGGGGCTTGCACAGATATTCGGAGAAAAATCTTTTGACATACAGGACCTCTTTAACCGTATTGATGGCAAAGGTGTGATCAGCCTGCTGAATATTTCTGATGTTCAGAGTCAGCCGGTATTATTTTCAACCTTTTTATTAAGCCTGCTGGCAGAGATCTTTTACACCATGCCCGAGGCCGGCGATACAGACAAACCCAAACTGGTTTTCTTTTTTGATGAAGCGCACCTGCTTTTCAAAGATTCACCAAAAGCATTTCTCGAACAAATAGAGACGATCATCAGGCTGATTCGTTCCAAAGGAATTGGAGTCTTCTTCTGTACCCAAACTCCTATGGATGTTCCGGAAAGTGTCCTGGGACAATTGGGAAACAGAGTTCAGCATGCGCTCAGGGTCTTTACTCCCAATGATGCAGAAGCACTCAAGAAAACAGTGAATACCTATCCGAGATCAGAATTTTACGAAATAGGCAGGATCCTTACCTCACTGGGAACAGGTCAGGCATTAATTACTGTACTTAATGAGAAGGGAATCCCTACCGAGGTCGTCGCAACACATTTGAGTCCGCCGCGGTCAATCATGGGACCTCTTTCGGCAGCAGATTGCGATACAGCTATGCAATCAAGTTCCATTTACCTGAAATATCAGGAAATTATAGATCCGGTTAGTGCCTATGATATTCTGACCAAAAGGGTAAACGAAAAACTGGCTGAAGAGGAAGAAATCAGGCAGCAAAAGACAGAAACCGGCTCCATTCCAGGTGGAGAAAAAAGCACCTTTGAAAAAGTAATCAATGCTCCGATCACCCGGCAAATCGGGACAGCCATCGTAAGAGGATTATTCGGAATGCTGACCGGCAAAAAACCGCGAATAAGATATTAAGGATATATAAATCAATTATCTTTGCCCCAATCAGAAAATTAACCCTTAACAAGAATATACAATCAAACATTAGCATGAAACCTACTTTAGTAATCCTCGCTGCAGGGATGGCAAGCCGCTATGGCAGTATGAAACAAACCGATGGATTCGGCCCAAACGGAGAAACCATCATTGAATATTCGATATTCGATGCTATAAAAGCAGGTTTTGGGAAAGTAGTCTTTGTCATAAAGGAGGAATTTGCCGAAAACTTCAGAGGAATTTTCGAGCCTAAATTAAAGGGCAGGATCGAAACGGATTATGTTTTCCAAACTTTCGATCTTAAACCTTTTGGAATTGACATAGAAATTGAACGTGCAAAACCATGGGGAACAGCCCATGCGGTTTTAGCCGCCAGAGATGCTGTTAAAGAACCTTTCTGCGTGATCAATGCAGATGATTTTTATGGCCGCGAGTCCTATCAGAAAATGTGCGATTTCTTAAATAATGGTGTTTCTGACACCAGTTTTTCGATGATCGGATTCCAGATCGATAAGACTTTATCAGAACATGGTTATGTTTCGCGGGGAGTTTGTGAAGTGGATGCAGATGGTAACCTGGCTGAGATACATGAACGTATAAAAGTTTATTTTAAACCAGACGAGGCGGGCAATAAGAACATCGTATTTGAAGAAGATGGCCGTGAATATCCAATAAGGTCAAATTCCAGGGTATCGATGAACTTTTGGGGCTTCACCCCGAAAATCTTTGAATTATCAGCCGGCATATTTAAAGAATTTGCCCTGGCCAATACCGATAATCCAAAAGCTGAATTTTTTATTCCACTGGCAGCCGAAAAACTGATCAGAAACCATCAGGCAAGCTTCAAAGTTATCCCGACACAAAACCAATGGTTTGGAGTAACTTATGCAGAAGACAAGCCAATTGTACAGGAATGTATTGACAGGCTGGTTGCTGAGGGTGAATATCCGGGCAATTTGTGGGCTTAAAATCTTTCGTCTCCTTCTGATAAACGGAGGGGACATTTTTTTTTATTGAACTTTACAGGAATTATCCCTCATCACACTCATACCCCCAGCCATATTGGTCACATTTTTAAACCCATTCTTCGTAAGAATATAGCTTGCCCTTGGGCTTCTATGGCTGCGTGAACAATAAACAATGATCTCTTTGTCTTTATAAGCGGCCAATAACGCAATCTTTGCCTCGAGCTCCTGTATTGGCAGATTTATCGCATTCTTTAATCTCCCCAACCTGGGCTCTACCTTTCCCTCAAATTCATCTTTCGTACGAACATCCAGCAAGATCACCTTAGGATTTCTGCTGATATAATTGCAAATTTCCGAGGGTTCTATAGTTTTAAAATTTATTGCAGACATTTTCACAAGGGGCATTTGGCAATGTGAACATATGCCATTTGCAGGGTAAACTTCCTTATCACAAGACTGGCCGCAGGGGGTGCAGGAATATTCGTCCTTAATCGGGAATGATCTGGTGGCCGAAGTAAAACTGAGGCATCCAACAGCAATAAAAAGGGTCAGCATAACGCTTAAGTTTCCCAAAACCAGGTTTGACTTATTCATAGAACCAATTGTATACTAAAGATATACATTTAAAGTTCAGACAGGCATTTTGGGGTAGATTGAATTATCGGCCTCTATCTTTTATCAGCGATGCCCTATCAATCGCTCCCAGCTATATGTTGAGCATTAAGCTGGGCATCAATCCAGTGGTTCCATTCATCCTGCTTAGCCTTATTAATGCCATGATTGGTTTCCTGATCATATTTCTGCTGTAATCGGTTCATCTCACGGTAGAATTCAAGATATTCAAAGTTGATCATCCCCTCATAATTATCAGGATTTAGTTTTTCTGAAAGTAGCTTTGCCTTAAACCGCTCTGCAATTAATTTAACCAGATCGAAATGTCTCTGTTCATGATTCAGACTATAAGTGCTCTTTATTATAGGAAATGCCCATGAAGCACTTTTTATCATATAAACTTTAAGAATTATCTGAACCTGAATGAGTCCTCCTTTAAGTTCACGCTGCATATCATAACCGAAAGATGGAAAAATAGCTGCCTGAAATCTGGTATTCTGAGGAGGTTTTGCCTGAAAGTCATTAAAGCTCAATGATCTGGCTTTTTGATAATAAACAGTATCCGTATCCTGCTCCTGGTAATTTCGAAAGGAAAGTTTCAGTCCTTTGGCAAGTAAAATATTTGTCGCCGACTCCTTCTTCATCCAGTTATGGATATACTTCAAACTATTGCCAAGAGCCTTTTGTAATGCCAGTTCGATATATTCCAAATTATGAATTGAACGCGTATATTTCAAGCTCATACTATAAGTGGCCAGAGGCTGGGTTCCCCAGTCTTTTTCAAACTCAAACTGAACTTTTAAAGTCACCTTTCCTGAAATATGAGTACTCTCATTACTTTCCCTGATCATGCACTCCAGAATACGGATATTAAGCGGCCTTCCTTCAGTATTCCGGGCTAATCCATTAATCAGGAAGTTAGAAAGGTCATTATTAATGCCCCCACTGATATCTGAAGGATAGCTTTTCTCCTTACCGCTTCCATCACTGTACCATAAAATGGCAAATACCTGTCGAGTGTCACGGGCATCAATCACTTTACCGATATAATAATCCCAATTACCATTATGAATTTTCTCAGGTTTAAGCCGTATCGGTCCCGGTTGGGCAAAGCTGTCTGCAGAAGCAAACAGGATGCTTGCAAAAAGCAGGACGATGGAAAATGCAGAACCGTTTTTCACGTTAACTGAACGATTTGGAATTGAAAATGTTGTTTATTTAATTGAGAATGGAGACCCGAATACCTTTGGTTGAGAGTGGAGAATGAGAATCACAGCTATGAAATTAAAATCTGATTATCAATGAATTAATACACAGGAATAAGATAACTGATAGCCAAAGATATCCCCTCTGCGAAAACAATAAAAATCTATTATTTCTTAATATTTTCAATGGAATGTCTTTGCGAGGAGGCACGACGAAGCAATCTTTTTATTTAAGGAGATTTCTTCTCAGCCCAAAGCTGATCGCAATGACAAATTCCCGATCAGATCTCCAATAGAATTCACAATATATATTTACGGGATGTCGATCCGCGGGGAACCTAAATCCCATCTCAATACTCCTAAAAAAAAAGGCTGCCTCCTTTTGGAAACAGCCCGTTCTTTTAGAAGAAACAGCTTATTTCTTATCGTCTTCTTTCACTTCTTCGAAATCAACATCAGTAACATGATCACCTGCATCTTCAGCTGAAGTACCTGCTCCCTGAGAAGCATCCTGACCTGCACCGCCTTCCTGAGACGCTTTGTACATCTCTTCAGATGCTACGTTCCAGGCAGCCTGAAGTTCAGCCTGAGCAGTATCGATCGTTGCGAAATCTTTAGCAGCATGCGCATCTTTCAATTTTTTTAAGCCTTCTTCGATAGGTGCTTTCTTATCTTCAGCTAATTTATCGCCGTATTCTTTCAGTTGTTTCTCGGTTGAGAAGATCAGCGCATCAGCTGCGTTCAGTTTTTCAACTTCTTCGCGTGCTTTCTGGTCAGCCTCAGCATTTGCTTCTGCTTCGTCTTTCATCTTTTTGATCTCCTCATCAGTTAAACCTGAAGAAGCTTCGATACGGATCTTTTGTTCTTTATTAGTTGCTTTATCTTTTGCAGCTACGTGTAAGATACCGTTGGCATCAATATCAAAAGTTACCTCGATCTGCGGAATGCCACGTGGTGAAGGCGGAATGCCATCCAGGTGGAAACGTCCGATCGTTCTGTTCTGATTAGCCATTGGGCGCTCACCCTGTAAAATATGAATCTCTACAGATGGCTGGTTATCAGATGCTGTTGAGAACACTTCCGATTTCTTTGATGGAATAGTTGTATTAGCTTCGATCAGTTTGGTCATTACACCACCCATAGTTTCGATACCCAATGAAAGCGGGGTCACATCAAGTAATAATACATCTTTAACCTCACCAGTCAATACACCACCCTGAATCGCGGCACCGATAGCTACAACCTCATCCGGATTTACACCTTTTGAAGGCTCTTTTCCGAAGAAAGCTTTTACCGCATCCTGAATAGCAGGAATACGGGTAGAACCACCAACCAATATAATTTCATCAATATCTGATGTGCTTAGACCTGCGTTCTTAAGCGCTTTTTTACAAGGCTCAATTGTACGTTTGATCAGACTGTCTGCCAGTTGCTCAAATTTAGCACGGGTTAATGATTTAACCAGGTGCTTAGGCATACCATCACCGGCCGAAATATAAGGCAGGTTGATCTCAGTCTGAGCAGCACTTGATAATTCAATTTTAGCTTTCTCTGCTGCTTCTTTCAAACGCTGCAAAGCCATAGGATCTTTACGAAGATCTATACCTTCATCACTCTTGAATTCATCTGCCATCCAGTCGATGATCACTGCATCAAAGTCATCTCCTCCAAGGTGAGTATCACCATCGGTAGATTTTACCTCAAATACACCATCTCCCAGTTCAAGCACAGAAACGTCATGTGTACCACCACCACAGTCGAACACTACTATCTTCATATCCTTATGAGCCTTATCCAGACCATAAGCAAGTGCCGCCGCTGTAGGTTCGTTGATGATACGGGATACTTTCAATCCTGCGATCTCTCCGGCTTCTTTGGTTGCCTGACGCTGGGCGTCATTGAAATACGCAGGGACAGTAATTACCGCCTCATTCACTTCATGACCTAAAAAGTCTTCTGCAGTTTTTTTCATTTTCTGCAGGATCATTGCTGAAATTTCCTGCGGAGTATACAGACGATCATCGATCTTTACACGGGGTGTATTATTATCGCCCTTAACTACCTGATATGGTACCCTTGAAATTTCATTAGTCACTTCAGCGAAGCTGTTACCCATAAATCGTTTAATCGAAGAAATGGTTTTGGTTGGGTTGGTGATTGCCTGGCGTTTTGCCGGATCCCCTACTTTACGCTCTCCATTGTCTACAAATGCCACAATTGAAGGCGTAGTACGCTTACCTTCACTGTTTGGAATAACTACAGGCTCATTACCCTCCATTACTGATACGCATGAATTTGTAGTTCCTAAGTCTATACCAATTATCTTTGCCATATATTAAATCTTAATTTGTTTCAGTTTACTATTGTGGTAATTATCAAGCCTTGTGCCAAATGATGCTTAACCATAAATGACAGTATTTTACCTCCTTATTCCTCAAAACGAGGCTTTTTGAAAATGACAGGATGGCAGATTCAGTGGATAGTTCTTGTGGGTTGTGAGATTTATTACTAAATGTCAAATGTTTAGTTCTTAGGCTTACTCCCGCCATGGCCGTCATCCTGAATGCAGCGAAGGATCTGATTGCTAACTGTCAATTAAACAAAAAAACCCGCTCATATGAGCAGGCTTTCCTTTTATGACCGAGAAAGTACTATTCTTCTTTTTTCTCTTCACTTTCAGCTTCAGCAGCAGGAGTTTCCTCAACCTGAGTTTCCCCGGCAGCAGCTTCTGCTTCAGCTACAGGAGCTTCAACAGCAACTTCTTCTTCAACAGCTTTTACTTCTTCAGCTTTGGGAGTAGCTTTAACAGCGGCAGACTGAGTTTCCTTAGTCGGAGCATCAGCAGATTTCTTAGCTTTTGAACCACGACGACGTGTTGTTTTCTTTTCAGCAGCTGCATCACCTGATGTGTAAACTTCGTTGTAATCAACAAGTTCGATCAGAGCCATGGATGCATTATCACCTAAACGGTTACCCATCTTAAGAATACGGGTATAGCCTCCCGGACGGTTTGCAACTTTTGCAGCAACATCGCGGAAAAGCATCGTTACTACTTCCTTGTTCTGTAAGTAACTGAATACAGTACGACGGGAATGAGTAGTATCGTCTTTTGATTTGGTGATGATTGGTTCAACATACACACGTAAAGCTTTTGCTTTGGCCAATGTAGTTGTAAT
>JBAZCD010000078.1:0-9297 GCA_041671205.1 Pedobacter sp. | reverse complement strand
TTTGCCCATTCAAAATCCATTGCTTTACCATAATGAGCTTCTATTTCAAGGCACCAGTGGGCAAGCTGAATTACTTCATCATTGTTTAATGAATACTCCTTCTGCTTTTCTTCGGATGTATCTTGATTTATAATTGTTTTTTCGGCAGAGTTTTTATCCGATTTTTCAGCATAAACCATGGTAAATTCTTTCTTACCGCAATGACTACGTAATAATGGGTTATATTGGTCATCCTTTAATGTGGGTTTGAAAATGGTCCATTCATCGGGTGTTACTCTTCCCTGAACAATGTTTTCTCCCAGTCCCCAGATACTGTTAATCACGATCGTGTTTTTAAATCCGCTATCAGGATCAATGGTGAATGCAACACCCGATGAAGCCTTGTCACTGCGCACCATTTGTTGAACTCCTGCAGAAATTGCAATATCCAAATCCATAAATCCCATATCATGGCGGTATTTTATGGCCCGGTCAGTAAACAGGGATATATAACAACGGTGAATGGCATCAAGTAACTGCTCAACTCCGCTGATGTTTAAATAGGATTCCATTCTGCCGGCGAAACTTGCCGTAGGAAGATCTTCGGCAGTAGCGCTGCTGCGGACTGCAACATCCAGATTGTCAATTCCGCATTGTTTACAAAGAACAGTGTAGGCTTTTTTGCATTCCTGTTTGATCTCTTCAGGAAGGACCGACTTGTTGATCAATGCACGTGCATTTTCCCCAATTAAAGAAAGATTTGTAAAATTTTGCCTGTCTAATGATTGAAGTAAATCATTCAGAGCCTGTTCAATATTGTTTTTCTTCCTGAATAACCGGTATGCATCAGCACTTAGTGCAAATCCAGCCGGAATATTAATGCCTTTGGATGTCAACTGATTAAACATTTCACCCAGTGAAGCGTTTTTTCCACCGACCTTTGGAAGGTCGTGAATACTGATTTTACTAAACGGAATGATGTATGAATGTACAGTCATAATTTTAATGAATAATTAAAGTATGTATGTCAATGTAAATTAAGAAGAATCATTCGTAATCCTTATTTATCTGTTCTCCGGAGTGTTAATAATAAAGCTAAGGCATTCTGTGCGAATGTAAAGTGATAAACGGCAATGTAAATAATGACAGATATCATCAACTTACATATTATCCGAAACAAGGTAGAATATTATGCAATAGTTAAATAAATATCAAAACGAGAAATATAATTTATCGTTTAATATTGATTTTAATAATCAAATTATAATTCACTTAACTGACATTAATCATAAAGCCCAATTTAAATGCATGCTGAGGTCGAAAAAAATAAAAAAAGCACTTGTGAGTATGTGTAATTAAATTAGATTTGTTTAACCTAAAAAAAATAACAATGGACAAATTTTCAAAAATGAAAGATCTGCTCGCTTCAGTTGAAGTTGACGCAAACAAATTTTACAATTCAGGTAACAGTGCCGCCGGAACAAGAGTTCGTAAAGGTATGCAGGATTTAAAGAATTTGGCTCAGGATATCAGAAACGAAGTTACTGAGAAGAAGAATAGTGCTAAATAATTTCAGCGCTATTTCAAATAATAAAAAAGCCGGCATTTGCCGGCTTTTTTATTATCAGGCCTTTTCAAAAATAAAATATGTGTTTGGGAATTATTGCCTTGATCCTGGTTGGGTTCAAATAGGACCAAATGGGTCATTTTGAATGCTACTTTGATAGTTCTTTTCAAGTAAACTATCAATTGTTTTGTTCACAAATTTTATCAGCTCAGCATTTTCAGTCAAATATTCCTGTTTTACCGATATAAAACGGTGAAATTCCATGATCAGAAGCTGAATCAGTTCCCTGTTTGAGGTAGCGATAATATCTTCACTGATGAAAAGGATATTACTTCTGATAATGGAGTCGACTTCCAATCGTCCGAGCAGGTTAAGATATATCCGGATCAACTCGATCTTGTTGAATTTGTTTCGGGCTTTCAGGCGCTGTTTGATAAAAGCCAGATCCTGAATATTCCCTTCATGCTGAAATATCTCAGCTATCGCTAGATCTAAATTTCCGCTTGACGAATCGGTCCTGAATTTTGCCATCTGATAAGCCTTTTCCTTGTCCAGTTTATACAACCCTCTTAATCCGGCAGATGATTCCCTGGATCCTTTTAATAAAGAAGTCGAAAAAAACAGATCGTAATATTCCTTGTCATTAAATTCAGATAGTTTCTCAAGTGCCAGAGTCCTTAACTGTAATTTCTCATCGTTTTGAGCGATATCGACCAGACAGTTCTTTATTTTGGCATCAATCTCTCCTGAAAAATTATAATGTTGCAGTACATATACTTTTACCTGAGAGCAGAAGTCTTTAAGTGCATCAGCGAAAATTTTAACGGGAAAAACATATTTCCCGGAAACGCTGATAAGGTACTTTATTGCCTCTAGTCTTTCCTGATAGTTTTTTGAACTATAAAATTGCTCAACAAATTTATCTGTTAAAGCCTGTCCATCATTAGTCAGCATTCTGAGAAATCCTCTGGTGTATCTGCTGCTATAGCGTTCTGATTTTACCTGACTTAAAGTATTCATCCTGTTAGCTCTTAATAAATTGATACGATGAAATCACTGAACTCATTCGCATGTAAACACGTTAAAAATTAGACAACGGCACTTTCTAAATATGGCATGAATTATACTATTTTATAAAAAACAAGCCCGATTAGGGTCATAATGCAAGATTGATGCCAGTTGCCGCTAAGCCGAAGACCCCTTCCGAAAGGACAGAAATCTTCGGTAAATGTGAAGTTATCTGCGGGTTAAGACCTTTGAAGATTCTGCCTCTGAAAAGAATTTATTTATTCTGGTGATCTTCCAATCTCCATTATTGTTGAGTTCAAGGGTCAGAAAATTTTCAACAATAAAATCTTCGTAAACGAAATTGACTTTGGCCATTACCAATGCACTGCTGCTCGCAATCACATCTACTGTTGTAGAGCAATTTTGCTTAATTCCGTTATTTTGCTTCATGACCTTCTTGATGGAAACCTGACTTTGAGTAAATACCTCATTGCCTTTAGCAAATTTGAGAACAGCGTCGGCGCTCAGGATTTTTGCCAGCTTATCTGCGTCAGTATTTATATGGCTTTCTGCAAATTCATTGATAACATTTTTTACGTTCGGTGCAGGCCGGCTACCGGCAAATGTTGCATTGGTTAATGCTGCACATAGTACAGCACAAAACAAGAATGATTTAAGGTTCATAATTTGTGATTTTTGCTTTTGTTTTATACCCTAATTTCTGCATAAAACCAGCCCTGCATATAGGCAAAAAACACCATTGTTTTAATAATGATTAAATAGTTTCAAGCCCTTATAAATTCACGAGAATAGTCATAAAATAGATTTAAATTATATATAAATAATTGATAATCAATTGAATATAAAAACATAGATAACCTGGATACTTTGGGGTTAAAGCCGAAAATTCAAACTTTGGCATATTTGTTCAAATTGGGGTTTGTTAAATTTTGTTAAAGGATAAAATTTTGTTAAAAACTGCTTTAAAACAGGAGATTGTTTTTGCGTGAGTCAGGATTGATTCTGATGTATTCAGGGAAGGAGTGGCCTTTGGATTCCGGCCATGTTTTTTTCTGCAATAAATGAACTATTGAAGGTTCGTTCGGTATTTTCCCGGAGTGATCCTGTTCATCGTTTTGAAGAGCCTGATAAATGAACTCGGGCACTCAAATCCAATTATTTCTACGATTTCATTCAGTGTATATCTGGTGTTTCTCAACAGATATTTTGATCTGTCGATTCTTACCTGAATGAGGTATTGATGGGGAGATTTTCCATATGCCTGTTTGAATGTGCGTAACAAATGGTTAACCGATAAACAGGCGCTTTGGGCGATATCTTCCAGGTCTATATTTTTATTATAATTGCTTGAGATGTACTCCTTAGCAAAAGTGAGACGTTTCAGAATTTCAACTTTCGTACTTTTATTTAAAAAGTTAAGGTTCTCTGATTTTTTGAATACTTCTTTATGATAAATTTTAAAGTAGTTGATCAGGCTGTGGTACAGGTATTCGTTGACCAGTAAATCATCAGGTGATTCCTGCTCAAGCTGATTTTTCAGGTGCAGGATATTATACTTCATATCTCCTGCAAAAGGATAAATGGTTTCCAGGAAGAAGCCTCCGGTGTGGTCATCATTGTTGAATGGATCATCAAGAAGAATCTTATTGTCCTTATGCTGAGTCCTGTAGAAATCACTCAGAAATGCAGGTGCGAATGATATCGAAAGATTGTTTACCGGGATATTGGAATCAACTTTGCTGGAATAAGAAGTACCCTGGTTAAGTGCAAGAAAACTATCCGGGTACAGGTTTAGTTTTCTATTACCGATATTGTAGGCCTTATTTCCGCTAAATACCATCTTCATCGAAAAATTGCTTATGTGCTCAGGATAATAAGCCTGTTTTACAGTCTCACTGGATATTTGATTATTATTTTTAAGTACACGTAAGAATTTCATTTTAGTAGTATTTGAATCCTGTTAGGAGTCGGTATAAGTTCTTTCTTCTAATAGGGTATAGCGCTTGTCGGCATTCCCAAGGAAATCTACCCTCAGGCCGTCACCTGTATATTCCGGTCTGCTGATAAATTCTACACCTGCCAGAATATACTTGTGATAATCTCTGAGGCAATCATCGGTATGGAAGATGATATACTTAAATTCAGGATTATTTTCAATTATCTGCATATTCAGGATCAATGTATTGCCTTTTATGTCTCTAAATTCGATTGGCCCATTATTGAGGTCTTCTCTGAAGATAAATTCTTCAGTTGGATTGAATTTTAGCTTTTCAAAAACAAAATCAAGGGCATCCGCGATCTGATGAGTAAGATCAGGCAGATAACTCAATCTCAGAATTATTGGCTTACGGTCAGGTATTATTGGCTGATTTATCTCGTTTTGATCTGGATTTATCATGAATTGCAGCTTTTTCCCTTGTTTTACTTGTCTATAAGACGATGACTGTTACGAAATGTTGCTAAAAAAAATAAAAAAGTGATTTTCGCATATTTTGCTATTTCCATCGGTGGCTTAATCAGCAATTCGATCCCTCGTCTGATGTAATTATCGGAGCATTTGTATTAGATTTGCATTTCGCAATTATGAAAGATTTTAAGAAATACTACCTCATACAGGCAAGTCCGGAAGAGGTTTATCTGGCATTAACTAACCCATTAACCATCTCTTTATGGACCGGAGCTGAAGCAATCATGAGCACAGAGCCAGGTTCCGAATTTTCTCTGTGGGATGACAGTATAGCCGGAAAAAATATTGAGTTTGAAGAGAATAAAAAGATAGTTCAGCAATGGTATTTTGGTGATCAGCCTGAAGAATCAATTGTGACATTTATCCTACACCGCGACAAAAACGGAACTTCCGTTGAACTCAGACATACCAATATCCCTGATTCTGATATTGATGATATGATCGATGGCTGGAATCTGAATTATTTTGGCGCTCTGCAGGATTTCTACGATGAATAGGCAGAATGCTTATTTTGCTTTTCAGGTTGCGAAGCTTTAAGTTTAGTAAACTCCCATGTAAGGAATCCGAATACAAAAAAGTATTCAATCCCTGTTAACCAGTAGTTTTCGCTGTAGGGGGTATGGCTATAGGTGTAATAACTTAATGGGATCAATGCCGACCAGATCAATGCAAAGCGAAATCTGACAAATGCAGAAAGTGCCACCAGGGGAGTAAGATACCATGGATGGATTACCGCAGAGAACGCAAGATAAATAGTCAGGAGCCAGAAAAAACCATCCAAGAGATCAAATTTTCTAAAATAAACCCGGATCATTCCTGAAAGAGACAGAATGATCATGATCTTACTCAATACAGCAATTGGATTATAACCCATTATCCACCAGCCAATGGTCCTGAACAGAACGTAAAAGCTCCCATTGAATTCAAATTTACTGTAATAAAGTCTCAGACTTTCTGCAAAATGGATGAGCCGTTCCGTATTGTTAAGCAGCGTCAGACTCAGGAGTACAGTGATTGCCAGACAAATAATCGTGTAAGTGCTTGCCTTTTTCGGACCTATTTGTCTGATCAGTAATGGAATAGAAATTAGTGGAAGTAATTTTGCCTGTATGGCCAGAGATAATGTTCCAGCCGAACTGACATATTTCTGTTGATTGATCAGCCAGGCTGCGAGCAGCATAAAGAAAATCATAAAGGCCTCAAAATGAATATTTCCCGTAAGTTCTATAATGACCAATGGGTTCAGAATATAGATCAGTTGCAATGACTGGATATTGATCCTTGCTGAAAGAAGTTTTTTCAAAAGCAGGATTGTCCCCAGTTCAGAAAGGAAGATTGCAGATTTTAAAATGATAATCGTGCGGTATAGACTATCGCCACCAATTCCGGAGGTGATTTTAAAAATTGACTGGCAAATTTGTGGATAGACACTATAATAATCAGGTGAGTTGAGGTAAGGAAAGATTTTGTGCAGCAAAGGATCAGAATGCTGTTTAATAAATTGAGCGGGCGTAAAATCGAACGGGTTAATCCCCAGTTGCTGAACTCTTCCGTCCCATACGAAACGATAAAAATCATCAGAAAGAGATGGGATAGAAAAGATCAGGCAAAATCGAAAAATCATTCCACTCAGCAACAGAAAGCTAAAATGATTAGGAGTATGGTACTTTTGAAGAATATAGGCAATCAGAAATAAGGAGCTGTAAATGCTGAAGAGTTGCAGAAAATTTGATCTTTCAATATAATACCCAACCAAAATATAGCCTGTAAGCGATACCAGCAGCAGAAAATATTGGATCCATTTAGGCATTAATAAAAAATAGCTTACTTTGTAAAAGTATGCAAAAGCACACATTTACTGATCAGATGGGGCGACTTATTTCCATTCCATATCCCCCTCAGCGAATTATTTCTCTGGTGCCATCACAAACAGAACTGCTCTTTGATCTGGGATTGGATATGGAAATAGTTGGTATCACAAAATTTTGTATTCATCCCAGGGAAAAATTTAAGACATCAACTAAAATTGGGGGTACAAAAATGCTGGATCTTGGCAAGATCCGCGAATTAAAACCTGATCTCATTATTGGGAACAAAGAAGAGAATGATAAAACACAGATAGAGGAACTGATGAAGGAATTTTCTGTATGGATGAGCGACATACAGGTACTGCCTGAAGCGATTGATATGATCAAACAGATTGGCGAATTGACAGGAAGGCCAGAAAAGGCCGCTGTAATTGCAGATGATATTAATGAGCAGTTTTCGAATTTGAATAAAAAAGATAAGCCGGTCAGGACTGCCTATTTTATATGGAAAGACCCCTATATGCTGGCAGGAAAACAAACTTTTATTGATGATATTTTAAGCAGAGGAGGGTTTGAGAATGTGATTGGTGATGATCGTTACCCGGAAAGTAGTATTGATCAGCTAAAAAACCTCAACCCTGAATGTATCTTCCTTTCTTCAGAACCATATCCGTTTAAAGATGAGCATGTTAAGGAGATTCAAAGCATTTGTCCGGATGCCCGGGTTTCAATTGTTGACGGCGAAATGTTCTCATGGTATGGTAGCAGGCTTCTTCTCAGCCCTGCTTATTTGAGATCATTAGAACAATAATAAAATGATAAGCTTAAATAATAAGCATAAATCATTTTGTAGTTAGATAGAAAAACGTTATTTTTGCCGACCGAAATATATCGGAACTGTGATGAATATCGTTAACCAATAACAATATTCAAGCATCCGGGAAATTTTGGAAAATAATCCTAACAATGCGGATGTGGCGTAATTGGTAGCCGCACCAGACTTAGGATCTGGCGCTTCACGGCGTGGGGGTTCGAGTCCCTTCATCCGCACAGATTAATTCCCCGGCTACAAACCGGGGAATTTTTGTATAAACAAAAACGACATAAAACTCATAAAATGAATATTACACAGGACAAAATAGACAATCTGAATTCTGTACTTACTGTTAAGATTAATCCTGAAGATTACAAAGAGCGTGTAGAAAAAGCGATCAAAGCGCAGGCTAAAAAAGCAAAACTATCTGGATTTCGTCCGGGAATGGTTCCTGCAGCCCATATTAAAAAAATGTATGGTAAGAATATTTTAGTAGATGAGATCAATAATCTCCTGAATGACTCTTTGAATAATTACATCAGTGAAAATAAGCTTGAGATTCTGGGGCAGCCATTGCCTAAGATTGATGACAGCAAAGAATTTAACTGGAATTTTACAGATGAATTTGAGTTTATTTATGAACTGGGATTAGCTCCTGAGTTTGATCTGGAATTTTCTTCAAAAGATAAATTAACCTATTTCCAGGTTAAAGTGGATAAAGAAACTCTTGCTTCGAGAATCACCAATCTTAGAAAAAGCTATGGCAAAATGTCAAATCCTGACGTATCGGCAGATGATGATGTGCTCTATGCAGATTTGAAACAAATTGCAGCTGATGGTGCTGTTTTTGAAGGAGGAATTAGTAACACAGCATCTGTTCGTTTAGACCAGGTTACTGATCAGAAGATCAAAAAATCATTGATCGGATTGAAAAAGGATGATGTGCTGGGTCTGGATATTCAGAAGGCATTTGACAATAACGCAACGATAATTGCCAAACTTTTAAATATTTCTGAAGAGGATGCGCAAGACCTGAAGTCCAAATTTCAGTTGACGGTTAAAAATATCAATCGTTTGGAAGAGGGAGATTTAAATCAGGAGTTCTTTGATAAGATATTCGGCGCGGATGTTGTGAAAACTGAAGAGGAGTTTAAAGAAAAGATCAGAGAAGAGTTGGAAAGCATGATGGTTCAGAATGCTGACCAAAAGCTTCAGGCAGATATGTTCCAGTTTGGTCTGGATAAAGTGAAATTAAGCCTTCCTGATGATTTTCTGAGACGTTGGTTAAAGGCAACTAATGAAAAACTTAGCGATGAAGAACTTGAGAAGGGATATGAGGATTTCGCCCGTAATCTTCGCTGGACTTTGATCGAGAACAAGATCATCAAGGACAATAAATTAGAGATCAAATACGAAGAAGTGTTTGCTGCTGCAAAGAATCGCCTTGACGGACAGTTCCGTATGTACAGTCCGCAGCCGCTTTCAGAAGAGCAGTTGGGACAATATACCGCGCAATTTTTGCAAAATAAAGAAAATGCCAACCGCATTTTTGAAGAAGTAAAAGCGCAGCATGTGTTTGAATATCTGAAAGGTGTTGTTACCTTAGATAAAAAAGATATAGAATATAATAAGT
>JBAZCD010000077.1:0-9308 GCA_041671205.1 Pedobacter sp. | reverse complement strand
AGTCCAATTGAAATAAATAGTAATAGACATTGTTCCTATTCCCTACCCGATAGTATCGGGTCCCTATTTCCCCTTCCTTACCAGTTCCTCCGGAAAAGCAATCGTAAACGTCGTTCCCTTAGAAATCTCAGAAATGATCCCGATTTTGATCTGATGATAATCAGCAATACTTTTTACAATCGATAGGCCGAGGCCATAACCGGCGGATTCTTCCGACTGATTTGCTTTCTTAAAACGGTTGAAAATGGTCCCAAGTTCATCTTCAGAAATACCGATACCAGTATCAGTGATATGGATCCCATAAGAACCATCTGGATTTAACTGATCCCAAATCCGGATGCTTCCATTGGTCTTATTGTACCTGATTGCATTGTTCACCAGATTATAAACCAACTGGAATAACAGATCACGGTTAATATTAACGAGCAGCACATGTTCTGAAAGTTTTGTCTCCAGGCTGATCTCCTTTTCACTGAGCCTGTGATTGATCTCATCCAAAACATCATCAAACAATTCGGCCACCGTTACCGATTCCTTTTTACTGAACTGTTCATTTTCAATTCTCGAAATCAATAGTAGTGAATGCACAATCCTTTTGAGCCGGTTCAGGGTTCTTTGCATTCCGATTAGTCGTAACTGAACCTGCTCTGTAACTTCAGGCTCCACCATCAGGTTTTCAATTTTGTTCTGAAGTATGCCTATCGGAGTCATTAACTCGTGGGATGCATTCGCCGTAAACTCTCTTTCCTTCTCAAAAGCCTCATGAATCTGCTGCATCAGGCTGATCAGGGAAGTATCCAGATATTGAAAATCAGTGGTAGTGGTTTTTACCGGAATTGAATTTTCATTAAAGGGAAATTTCCTGTTCCTGATTTTAGTATTGATGATTTCACCCAGGGGGCGAAGAAGATAGCGGGTATAAAACAGATCTACAACCAGAGTGATAAGAATCAGTGCGAGAAGCACATAGGTTGCGATCCGCTGCAGGGGCCGGTTATACTGATCGATCGTATCAATGGTTTTGCCGACTTCCATCAGGTATGTGCCGCTGTCGGCCGGAAAAGAATGGGTTAAGACCCTGTAATTCAGAGTATCCTGCTCAATGATCCGCTCATCAGTATAAATTGTATCAATTGTAAAACCTTTGGCTACGGGTTCGAGGGAAATGTATTCTTCTTTCAGCATGGTATAACTACCAGAGCTTTCTTCACCCTGCAGGTAGGATTCAACTCCATTTTTGGAGACTACATCAAGAACCTTTTTTTGCTGTTGTCTGAGGTAATAATCGGTATAGGTTCTGGCAATTCCACCAATCAGATAGGGCAGGGTCAGGACAAAAAGCAGTACAATAGCAAGCTTCGACAGCGTAATGAATAGAGTAAGCTTGCTGATTAATTTCACTGCTTCCTTATTTTATAACCAACACCCCTGACCGTTTCGAGCCATTCAACCGGTGCAAAAACACTCAGTTTTTTGCGGATATTCTTGATATGGACATCGATGTAATTGGAATCGTAATCATCATCTGCAAATGAGCCCCAGATATGTTCACTCAGCTGCATTCTTGTGAGCACTCTGTTCCTATGCAGGAGCAAATAACTCAGCAGATCGAATTCCTTACGTGTAAGGTCGATCTCTCTGCCGGTATGGCTGACCACTCTTTTTTGAAGATCTATCTTAAATTCACCCAGTTCGAGTTCATGGGTATTCACATTAAACTTTCTCCTGGATATGGCCTGCATCCTGGATTGTAACTCCAGCAGGGAAAATGGTTTGGGAAGATAGTCATCGGCACCCAGATCCAGCCCGATGATGCGGTCTTCAATATTTCCACGGGCAGTAAGGATGATATAAGCAGCGTCGGGATTTAATTTTTTTGCCTCCTGAAGTACTTTCAAACCATCGAGATCAGGTAATCCGAGATCCAGCAATACAAAATCATAAGGATTAACACCAAGCATTTCCATCCCCTTACCTGCAGTATGCGCAAGGTCACAGATATAAAATGCCTTTTTCAGAAACGCCTCAACTTCATAAGCCAGCGTTTTTTCATCTTCGATCAGGAGTACTTTCAAATCAGAATTGATAGTAGAAACTTAAATTGAAAAATGAACGCGCTTTTTGCTTCGATTCCGAAACATTCTTGCCTAAAGCTGAAACTTGCCAGCCGGTCTC
Source organism: Pedobacter sp. (assembly GCA_041671205.1). GTDB lineage: Bacteria > Bacteroidota > Bacteroidia > Sphingobacteriales > Sphingobacteriaceae > Daejeonella. The sequence continues at coordinate 7,133 of JBAZCD010000077.1, read as the reverse complement.
GATCAAATAATTACTTCGGTTGTAACCCAGCAGAAAATTCATATTATAAGAGATCATATCGAAGCTGCTCGCATTTCTGGTAATCTTATAGTTTTGCTCCCGGTTCAACGGGAAGGGATCAATAGGCATTGGATTCAGCGGTCTGTCGCGCCTGACAATATATTCCTCCAGGTAATGAAGTGTACCTCCAACAAACTCTAAACCAGGTTCAAAGGAGATAAAATCATCTTTGCTGAATAAACTTCCCAGATTTAAATTTTTTGATGTGCTGAATGACATGAAAAAATCCCGCTGAGTACCAAAAGCATAATAGGTATTCAAACCGGTTTTTAAAAAATTCAGATCGTAGGCAAGAGAAGCACTCAGTGTATTTTCATTTGCAGCACCCAGAAGAGGAGAATTCTGGGCAAAAATGGAGCGGCTGTATCCAAATGAAGCATTGAAATTTTTTGTAATATCCGCTTCAAATCCAGCCGAAAGATCAAGCTCTGAAATGGCAGAACCACCGGCATTGATCAGTTTGTAAGAGCCCGCTGAAAAATAAAAACCACTCTTTAACCTTAAAGCTGCATTTGTAAGAACATAAGGTAGTTTTTGCTCTGCAGTTTGCCCGTAATAGTTGGCATTATTTCCATAAATACCAGCAAGGGTAAGTGTAGTTCGCTTTGTTTCTTCCTGCGTAGAATCACGCTGGGCAAAAGTATTTCCTGCTAAAAGCAAACCTGTTACCAACAAAATAAACCCTTTTTTCATATAAATTTTTTCATATAAAATCGATAGAGCCTTTAAAAGTGAATGCCTCCAAATCCCTTCTTAGGTATCCTCATTGGCGGTCTTCTTATTGGTATACGGTCAGTAACTGCCTTAGGCTTCAATTTTGGGATTGAACGGGGAACCTGCTTAATCCCTGATTTCTGACGAATCCGTTGGTTTTCGCCACTTATTTCCTGTATTCGTCTGATATCATCCGGTCTGTTTTCCCCGGGTCTGTTTTCCCCGGGACGGATATCAGCAGCCGGACGATCCTGTTCTTTTTTATCTCCTGCTCTTCTTACCGGAATAGAATCCACAAAGACTGCTGACGTCTCCAATACACTTATCTTTCTGAGGGGTTTACCGTCAATCTCCTTATCCCAGGCATATAGCATAGCCGGAAAAATGCCGGTAAGGGTAAACAGGATAATTGTACGATAAACAGCTATTAATTTCATTTCGCGTAAAAATAATGAAAGTTTGCCTCATTTTGAGGCAAACGATCATTCATTATATAAAGGCAATATATATGATGGAAGCCTTACAAAATCCGGATTCCGGCATTTAACCGATTATTAACCCGGATATTCGGACGGCTGAGTTTTACTTCAGTACCTGTTCTGGCCTTTACGCCTGCTTTTGCACTCCCTTTTATACCCATATCCTGCGATCTTTCTCCTGTCCTTCGATCGGAGGCAATATCTTTGTGAGCCTTTCCCGAGGCCTTATGCTCTTCCTTTCGTTGCATACGCTCAGATCTGGAAATTAAACGGTCTGCCTTTGCCTCAATTGTTGCCTGTGATTTAGATGAAGCCACATCACTTACTACAGTTCCATGCGACTGAACTTCAGTCTCCGTTTTGGCAACAGTACTTACCTGAGTACCATGTTCTTTCTTTGTATTTTCCTTTGTTTGTGAGAAAGCAGAGACCGATAATAATATTGCTCCTGCTAACAAAATTTGCTTTTTCATATCTTTTAATTTTTAGGTATATGTGATAAACTATTCTCAAAGGTTGTCACCGAACATGAAGACTACATGAATTTTCAGGATTATTTAAGAATTTTAGCCCGCCCGCCTGAAATAAAGAAAGGGCAGGGGGCTAATTGTTATCGGAGCGAATTAATATAAGCTGCTATTTTCAGGCCATCTTCCGTTTTAACCTGTGGCATTGGTGGCATTGGCGTTGGATACTCTGGCCAGTTTTCAGGCTTTGGATTATGGATCAGCTGTACAATCTTCTCTGTACTATATTTACGCTTTGCAATGTCTTTAAATGCAGGTCCAACCAGCTTCCGGTCGGGATTATGACAGGATAAACAAGTATAAGAGGCCATCATAACTTTCACATCGTTAAATGTTGGAACCTTTTCGGCCGAAGCAGGAATGGCGGGCTTAGCCGGAGCTGAAACTGCTGCCTTTTTAACAGCTGAAATCCCGGACAGAGCCTTTTGAGGAATCTTAGCCGAATTTTTAATACTCAACTCAGACAAAGATAATTTTGGGCCATCAGGGATATTATTCAGGGTATAATAGGCTGTGGGATGAACCAAAGAATAGTAATTCTCTCTTTCACGTATCCCCTCAAGCTTAATCGTATGGATATAATATTTACGCAGATTATCGACTACAATTCTGGCTTTTAATCCATCTGCAGAAAGTTTAACTCCTTTAATATTGAGGGTCTGAATATTAACCGGCGGACTTCCATATACCGGCTGATATTTGTAGATATAACTTTCAACTGAATAAGACGCCAGGTCTTCTGCAGACTTAAGATCAACCGGCTTAGTAAATTCAATCTCGAATCCATCAGGCATTGCCCTTACCGCTTTCATTTCAAAGGGCATTTTATTGTTCCAGACCAAACGCTCCAGACCTTCATTCGCCTCGCCGGCAGAACCCCAGCCCCTGTTTGTTTCACCGATAAACAGTGAGCCGTCTCTGGCCCATGACAACCTCATCACCCCTGATCTGAAACCGGTTCTAAATACAAAAGACGCACCCTGATATTCACCCTTAACTTTTTCCATGAAGACTCTGGACAGCATACTCATGCCCTGATCGCCAACAAGTATCTGGCCTTCAAACGGACCAAAATTTCCTTTAGGAATGCTTATTGGCTCAGAATTCGAAATTCCCAGGATCCCGTAAGGAAGCCATACTGAAGGCAAACGAAGCTCAGGAAACTCCTTTTTCATATCAAAAAGAGTTTTAAAATTCTCATTTACAATATTTTCGGGCTTGATATAACGGCCCTTATCATTTTTAACCTTGCGGGGATCGATCTTTGAATTGAACTGAGCCTCCGTCAATTTTACAGGAGAATTCGGCATTCCGCTCCAGGCCAAACCTGCAGGATGCCCCATAAAATCCCCTTTTTCAATTTTCCATAAAGCACCTGAACCCATCCAGTCGCCCTGATTATCAGTATAAAACAGCTCGTTATTTAAAAATCCGGGGCCCGCAGGAGAACGCATTCCAGTAGCCCATGGCTGCATCTTACCGTCTTCAGTAATCCGCATAGCCCAGCCTCTCCATTGCACACGGCTTTCACCTCTCCACCATTCTTCATTACCAAAAGCTACGTTACCGGTAACAAAGAATGAACCATCGGGCGCGATCTTAGGGCCAAAGCTGTATTCATGATAGTGACCCGAAAGCGGCCAGGAATAGACGGTTTCATAAACATCAGCTTTACCATCCATATTGGTATCCACCAGTTTGGTCAGTTCACCTCTTTGAGCACAATAAAGCGCTCCATCCTTATAAGCCAGTCCAAGAACCTCATGCATTCCGGAAGCAAATTTTCTGAAATAAGGTCTGCTGCTTGTCGGGTTCTCAACGATGAAAACATCACCGCGGCGGGTAGAAATTCCCAGATCACCATTTGGCAAGCTCACCAGTCCGCCCACTTCAAGGATGATCCCTTCAGGCGTAGCAACTTTCATAATTTTAAAGAAATCTTCCTCTTTGGGTGTTTCCTGCGATCTGGCAGAAATATTGCCAAAAACCAATGTACCCAGAAGGATCGAACGATATATATTTTTTATGTGTCTCATATCGGGATCAGAATAAAATGGAATAGCTTAAACTTTTAACAATTGGAATGATCAATTCTTTTCTGCCGTTTTGATCACGGATCAGGGCTTTTGCCCCCTTAGTATCATCCAAACGCAGGTAATAGGACTGATCATCGATCAGGTACAAACCTTCAGATGCCTCTACAATAGTTGCAGCCTCAGCCAATCGCAAATACAGGCCGGCTGAAGTATCCGAAAGACTGATCCGGCGGCTTACTCCCCGCCCCTTTTCCAGTACCTTAACCGCATCACTCACAGCAATACCATAGCTGATGTATTTAAACGCTGGTCTGCCTTCTGCATCCAGAACATATCCTTTAGGCCGGTATCCTGTTCCTGTTGTATCTGTTATCCATGCTGCCTGGTCGTTGGCAAGTTTTGCCAAAGCTTGCAGAGGCTTACCAAAACGCTGCACCATTCCCAATGGTCTGGAAGATCCGTCGCCGCGATCATGCCACATCGGAGTTGCATTCAGAAAGCCGCCTCTCCACACCTGAATAATCATCGCATTATCCATATCATAGGTATAATGTACCTTCTCAGGACTGCCCACAGAAACTGCATGAACCTCCCTGGGTGATCCCGGAAGAACCATAAAGCTTCTTAAAACAGTATTCTCAGTTGGTTCAATAAAGATCGGATCCGGGCTATTGGTATTAGCAGAAGCCGCCTCTGCAGGACGCCCATTTTCAAAATTGGTGATCTTAATATTACGGAAAGCAACGGCGCCATGATCACCCTGAATACGTAATGGACCCATTGCCGCCTCCTGATCACTGACTGATCCGCGGGTTGGTCCGGTGAGCTCAACATGATCATGAATAAGCACCCCGTTCAGCTCAACTTTCAGCATTACCGCATTCGCTGTCTTATTTCCGCTGTCATCAAAGCGCGAGGCTTTAAAAGAAATTTTCAGCTTTTGCCAGAGTCCGGGTGCACGGCTTGCATTTTGCCTTGGTGCATAACCCATATAACCTTTCTGACCATTAGGTTTTGAATCATCCCAGCGTTCATAAATTCCGCCATTACTGCCGGATCTGATACTTGTTGCACCCCAGGTATCGATCAGCTGGATTTCATACCGGCCCTGCAGATAGATTCCGGAGTTAGATTCTGCAGCCATCAGATACTCAAGTTCCAGGTCTATATCACCATACTCCGCCAGCGTAAAAAGATCTTCACCTTTGTTCTTTTCGTCGGGATAATTAAGCAGTATCCCGCTTCCTTTCGATATATTCAGAAAATTAGGTTTTTCCGGATCAGCCTGAACAGATCCGGCAATTTGCCAGCTCGCGGAAGATTTTTTAAAAGCCCTCAAATCAGCCAGACTAAGCTGGCTTACTGACTGTCCGTGTACCTTTCCTGAAAAACCAATAAAAAGAGTTACAGCCAGGATTTTAAAAAATGCAGATGAAACTTTGAATGTTGAAATCATTTTCTTCTTCTATTTAACCGTGAAAGATAATAATGAAATATTAAAATCGGTCTTATAACTGTTAGTTTTGGGTCATAAAGTACCCGGGACAGTAGTCCGATTGTTCAATGCTCCTGATTATCGGAAACTTAGGATACATTCAAAAATTTCAATTGTCAATTAATTCAAGCCACCTCATAATGATTTTTCTCAAATCACTTTCCTTTAACCTGACATCATCCATGCCCTTAAAAATAGCCAGTCTCCTGCCATCAGCATAATCCCCTTCAAGCAAACCGGATGTATCTTTAATTTTTGCTCCGCCCGGAAACACCAGTCTGATAGAATCTTTTTTAAACAGATTGAAAACAATAATGTATTTATTATACCCTTTCGGATCTGAAGGTTTCATCTCTCCGGAATAAAAAAAAGCGGGGGCATTCCATTTGATCTCTTCTTCAATATGCTTATCGGTAGCGCTGATGATTTCTCTCAAAGCCTTGATCACATCCATTAAAGGATGATCAAGGCTTTGAATGAAAACGGCCACCTGTTCTGCAGACGAAGGCTTTTTTGCCATGATCAGGGTTTGAAAGAAAGGTTTTCTGCCGACAAAGCTTCCCGTAATTCAGGTAAAGATGACGAACCGATGCCATGCAGATTTAAAAGGTCTGCCTCGCGGTATCCGGAAAGCTGCTTCAATGTTTTTATCCCATTATTCTCCAGTGCTCTTCTGGCCGGTGCCGCCAGGAAGGAAGGAAAAGCTTTTGCTTTTTTTAAGTTTTTACGCCCCTTCGACCTTATTTTCTCCAGATTCTCCTGCACCCTGTACTGTACAATCTTGCTGATCAGTTCAATGGGTAGTTCCTGATCGATCGGAAACTGTATGGAGCCCTTGCCACTTTCATAAACGGATAATTCCTGTTTAAAGACTGCAATCCCGGAGGGTGCCGGATAGAATCCGATATGGTTTTTAAATGCTCCGAAATGGACCAGGTTACCATGAAGGATGAAGGTAGGAATCTGATATTTGATGGTCTCCTGTGCTTCAGGAGCAGTCTTTTTTATTATTGATCTAAGCTTTTGAAGAAGCTTTTGAACTTTGGGAGGATGAAGAGAAATATATTCATCCATGGTTTCCGGGTTAATATGATCTGCCCTCATACGCCAAATTGATTGGGGTGATTTTTTAAACTGAGATTAAATATAATTATTCAGGCAATAGTTTCAATACCTCCCCCGGAATCTTAATCCGGATCAGTTTTAATCTCGAGTGTTTCCACAGCAAATGCTTCCTTTACCGGACGGATGGGCTTTTCATGCACATCACTCAAAACTTTGACAAAGCAACCTCCGTAGTACAGGATGATTGAAGAATAAAATACAAATAACATGATCAGAACGATGGATCCGGATGCGCCATAAATGATACCTATATTACTCTGGATCAACAGATAACCTAAAATCCATTTCCCCAGGTTGAACAGGATCGCGGTAAAAAGTGCTCCGCCAAAAGCAATATTCCATCTGGGTCTTCCAATGGTCAGAAAACGAAATAATACAGTAAACCAGATGCTGACAGCCATCACAAAAACAATATCATTGATCAAACGATGAAAGAATCTGCTTCCTCCTCCAATAATTCCGCCAAGGTAATTTCCCAGCACAACCTGCATTCCCTCCATAAATAATGCCGCCAAAAATAACAGGCCTGCAAGGCCAATGATGATCAATGAACGAAGACGGTATCTGAGGCGAAATAGAAAACCAGACTGGGGCCTGACACGAATATCCCAGATCTGCCCGAGAGAGTTTTTAATCACATCAAAAAGTGTTGTGGCGACAAACATCAGAAAAATGAAGCCAAACACAGTAACATACC
>JBAZCD010000076.1:0-9309 GCA_041671205.1 Pedobacter sp. | reverse complement strand
GGATTCCCAAAGATTGTGTCAGACAAGATCAGAGACCGTATTAAAACCAGTTTTGGTTTAGGTCGCGATCAGATTCTTTTGAACAGTTCTCATACCCATTCTGGTCCGGTGATTGGTGATGCACTTACTGATGTCTATCTGCTGGATGATAAACAAAGGAAAAGTATTATTAGTTATACAGCAATTCTTGAGGATCAGGTAGTAAAAGTGGTTGGTGATGCATTGAAAAATCTGGAACCTGCCGAGTTGTTCTCTCAGAACGGTGTGGTAAGATTTCAGGTAAATCGTCGTAATAATCCGGCAAATTTACTGACTCAGTTAACCGAACTTCAGGGGCCTAATGATTATGCAGTACCTGTTATTAAAGTTGTTAATGCTAAGGGTGATCTTAAAGCAATTTCTTTCGGGTATGCCTGTCATCCAACTGTATTGAGTGGTTATGAATGGTCAGGCGATTACCCTGGATATGCTCAGATCGAACTTGAGCAGGATCATCCCGGTACAGTAGCTTTATTCTTTCAGAGTTCTGGCGCTGATCAGAATCCGCTGCCGCGTCATACTGTTCCTCTTGCAAAACAATATGGCAGAGAACTTGCAGCAGCTGTAGATCGTGTTCTTGAAGAAGAAATGAATAAAATACCTTCTAACCTGGTAACCAGCTATTCTGAAGTAGTATTGCCTTTGGATAAAACTCCAACAGCTGATGAACTAACTAAGTTTATAAGTAAATCAACTGTTCCATATCAAAAAAGGTGGGCAGAACGTCATTTAAATAAATTAAAGGCAGGGGAGAAGTTAATTGATTCCTATCCTTTCCCTGTTCAGGTTTGGTCGATAGGTAATCTTCCTCTGGTAAGTTTAGGAGGGGAGTTATTAATGGAGTATGGAATTAAAGTAAAACAAATGCTCGGCGAGAATACATTTGTTTACGGATATTCAAATGATGTTATGAATTATGTTCCTTCTTCACTGGTGTTAAAGCAGGGTGGATATGAAGGCGAAGCACATACTGTATATGGTTTACCCGCAAAATGGCAGGTAGGAGTAGAAACCCGTATTCTTAATGAAGTGATTAAGCTTTCTGAGAAAACAGGCTTGATAAAGAAATAATTTCACAAAAATAGAGCAGCTGTATCAGAATAAACAGCTGCTTTATTTTTTATTTAAAACTAGATTCTGTCGTTTTATTTTTAATCTTATATATTTACGTGTACGTTAACGCAATCAAAATGATTAGGTTTTTGTCTTTGATATTTTTACTTCTGGCCGGAATAAAGGTATCTGCATCTGAAGGTTCTGTATTGGAGCCTGATTTAAAATCCAATAAGCCGCCTAAAGGCGAATGGATCAGTTTGTTTGATGGCAAGAGTCTGAATGGCTGGCATCTTTTTAACCGGAAAGGTGTTGAGATCAGAAGCTGGAAAGTGGAAGATGGATCGTTGGTTTGTTTAGGTGCTAAAGGTCCAAGTGGTTCGGGAGATATTATCTCTGACCGTTCATTTGAAAATTTCGAACTGAAATGGGAATGGAAAGTAGATAAAGGGAGTAATAGTGGTGTTTTTTATCATATTGTTGAAGCTCCCAAATATAAAAGAGCAATTGAGACCTCGCCTGAATATCAGATTATTGATGATATTAATTTTCCTGCTAAACTTGAAGAATCTCAGAAGGCCGGGGCTGATTATGGAATGTATTCTCCCGAAGCGAATAAAGTACTGAAACCAGTAGGCGAATGGAATACTTCACGCATTATATTCAACAAAGGCCGGGTTGAGTACTGGCTCAATGGCCTGAGGATTATTAAATTTAAGGCCTGGACAAAGGAATGGAATAAATTAAGGACAGAAGGAAAATGGAAAGATTATCCGGATTATGGATTATCTCCGGAAGGCCGGATAGGGCTTCAGGACCATGGTAATAAAGCCTACTTTAAGAATATTGAAATACGGGAATTATAAAATTATTGAAGAATAAATGGAAGAACTATGAATAACAGACAGATTTTTTCGGTTGCCAGAAATACATTCATGATGCTTGGAACAGCCTCTTTGATGGTAACAGGCAGTAGTTGTGGAAATAAACAACAGGCTACGGAGAAGAAAGATGAAAAGATTCACATCATCACACTTGACCCTGGGCATTTTCATGCAGCCTTATTGCAAAAAACAATGTACAATGAGATTGATTCGGTAGTTCATGTTTATGCTCCAGACGGTTCAGAACTTGACAACCATATGAAGCTGGTTGACAGTTATAATACCCGGGCTGAGAACCCAACTTCCTGGAAACATGAAATATATCGGGGTACTGACTATCTGGATAAAATGTTCAGTGATAAAGCCGGAAATGTGGTGATCATTTCAGGAAATAATAAGAGTAAAACAAATTATATCAGCAGATCCATTGATTCAGGCTTGAATGTTCTTGCTGATAAGCCTTTGGCAATTGATCAGGAAGGTTTTAAATCCCTTGAAGCTTCATTTTCTAAGGCCAAAGAGAAAAATGTGCTTTTGTACGATATCATGACAGAACGATTTAACATCTATTATGTTCTTCAGCGTGCATTAAGTCAGGATACTGCCTTTTTTGGACAATTGGAAATGGGCACACCGGGTAATCCGGCAGTGATGCAGGAGAGTGTACATCACTTTTATAAAAATGTATCAGGTAAACCATTGGTAAGACCAGCCTGGTTCTTTGATGTAGAGCAGGAAGGACGCGGATTGGTTGATATTACTACTCATATGGTGGATCTGATCCAGTGGACTACCTTTCCTGATGTTACACTTGATTATAAAAAGGATGTTAAAATGCTGTCTGCAAGGGAATGGCCTACTTCACTTAGCCTGGAGCAGTTTCAAAAATCAACCCAAAAAGACAGTTTTCCTGATTATTTAACCAAATATGTTAAAAATGGTATGCTCAATGTGATGTCAAACGGTGAAATGAATTATACCCTGAAGGGTGTTCATGCACGTGTTGGGATTAAATGGAATTTTGAAGCTCCTGAAGGTTCGGGGGATACTCATTTCGCAAAAATGCGGGGGACAAAAGCTAATTTATTAATTAAGCAGGGTAAAGAACAGGGGTATAAACCTGTGGTTTACATTGAGTTATTGAAGTCTGCTCCTGATTCAGAGAAGCAACTTCAGGATGCCATTGGCAGGTTACAGGGTAATTTTCCTGGAGTAGAAGTGAAGAAAACCGGAAATTTATGGAAAGTAATTATACCTGAAAAGTATAAAGTACCACATGAAGAACATTTTGCAGAGGTGGTTAAAAATTATCTTACCTATTTGAAAGGCACAAAACTTCCTGCATGGGAGGTGCCGAATATGCTGGCTAAATATTATACTACAACCAAGGCAGCAGAAATAGCAAAAGGTAAATAATGCAATTTGAAAGAATGATATGATGATCAAAGCTCATTTTGTTGAGATGATCTATCTGATCCATAGAATATAGTTTTGTATTTTTCGGCTTTCGGCAAGGGTTTAGGCCTTCGCCCTCTTTATGTGTCCGGCTTTGATATTTTTAATAAATTTTCTAAAATAATATAATAAAATGACTGAATTAGAAGCACTAGAACAAGAATTGTTGAAACCAACCGATGCTTTAATCAATGATATAGCAAAGATCGGGGGAGATATAATTATATTGGGAGTAGGTGGGAAAATGGGGCCGGGTATGGCGAAATTGGCTCGCAGAGCTATAACTCAGGCGGGAATCAACAAAAAAATTATTGGAATTTCGCGTTTTTCGGAAGCAGGTACACGTGAAGAACTTGAAGCAGATGGTATTGAAACGATATCTGCCGATCTGTTGAATGAAAAGGACCTTGCTGCTTTACCTGATGCACCCAATATAATTTATCTTGCTGGTACCAAGTTCGGAACTACAGGAAAAGAACCTTTTACATGGGCTATGAATTCTTATCTGCCAGGTCGTGTTGCTGAACGATATAAAGACTCACGTATAGTAGCCTTTTCTACAGGAAATGTTTACCCCTTTACACCAATTGGCTCAGGTGGTCTTTCTGAAGATCATGTTCCGGCACCGGTTGGAGAATATGGTCAGTCATGTTTAGGCAGAGAACGTATTTTTCAGTATTTCTCTGAAAGATACCAGATTCCAACCTTGATTTACCGTTTAAATTATGCCATTGACCTTCGTTACGGCGTATTGCTGGAGATTGCAAAATCGGTGAATGAAGGAAGGGCCATTGATCTGACAACCGGTAGCGTAAATGTGATCTGGCAAGGTGATGCAAACGAGATTGCAATCCGCTCTTTACTGCACTGTGATGTTCCTGCGAATATCCTGAACGTTACAGGTCCGGAGACTTTATCAGTTAAATGGTTAGCAGAACAGTTTGGACTGTTAATGGACAAAGAACCTTTATTTGTGAATGATCCTCAGCCAAATGCATTATTGAGTAATGCATCCAAAGCCCATAAGCTATTTGGTTACCCAAGAGTCACTGTTCGGGATATGATCGAAATGACTGTGGCATGGCTTCAGGGTGGTGGTAAAATGATTAATAAGCCGACTCATTTTCAGGAAAGAAAAGGTCAGTTTTAAATAAATTTGAAGATAAATTGATTAGAAATATGTCAACCAAAACTTTAGATCCGGTGCTTAAAAGTTTACTGCAAAGCGGAACAGTTCTACCTGCAATTCCACTGGCTTTAAACTCTTCCCGGCAGTTTGATGAGGCTCGTCAGAGAGGACTTGCCAGATATTATGTTGCTACAGGGGCCGGAGGCCTTGCTGTTGCAGTGCATTCAACACAATTTGAGATCAGGGATCCGGAAATTAACTTATTTGAAACCGTTTTGAGGGTTGTCTCAGATGAGATCGATGCTTCAAAACCGGGACGACCATTTATTAAAATTGCCGGAATTTGCGGGCCAACTGCCCAGGCAGTAAAGGAAGCTGAAACCGCATTAAAATACGGCTTTGACCTTGGCCTGCTCAGTATGGGAGGGCTTCAGGGATGGACTGAAAAGGATATTCTTCAGCGCGTACGTGATGTAGCAGCGGTAATGCCTGTTATTGGATTTTATCTTCAACCTTCTGTCGGAGGTAGAATTTTTACATATGATTTCTGGCAGGAATTTGCAGAAATAAAAAATATTGAGGCAATTAAAGTTGCTGCTTTTAATCGTTATCAAACTCTCGATGTGGTAAGGGCAGTATGTGCATCTTCAAGATGTAATGAGATTGATCTTTATACAGGTAATGATGATAATATCATTCCGGATCTTCTGACCAAATACAGTTTCGATATCAATGGTAAAAAAGTGGAGAAGGAGTTTGTGGGTGGATTACTTGGTCATTGGGCTGTATGGACAAGAGCAGCAGTCGAATTGCTGGAAGAAATAAAAGCCTGTAAAGCCAATGGTAATAAGGGTATTGCAGAGTTGCTGACTAAAGGGATTGAAGTGACGGACATGAATGCGGCGATCTTTGACCCGGCTAATAGTTTCCATGGATGTATTCCCGGCATTCATGAGGTTTTACGCAGGCAGGGCCTTCTTGAAGGACTCTGGTGTCTGAATCCTCATGAGGAGCTATCAGGAGGGCAAATGGAAGAGATTGACCGGGTATGTAAGGCTTACCCTCATCTTATTGATGATCAGTTTGTTAAAGAACTTCTACTTGCAGAATTTCTGTCTAAATAGCTTTTCACGGATTAATTAATTTTTATAATTTTCAAGATGGACAGAAGAAGATTTGTTAAAAGTGCCGGCGTTTTGGCTGCCTTAAGTTCTATGAATCTCTCTGACCTCCGGGCTGCAGATTCTGCTGCTTTAAAAATGATTAATATTGTCCGGACACAGTCGGGCTTTGAACGCGAAAAGCTTATTCGCCCTTTCGGATTTAAGGGGGGATATTTAACTGAATTATGGCAGGTAGCCTCCAGAATGCAATCTGATTCAGGTATTTCCAGGGTAGGTTTAGCGACACAGAGTGTTCTTTATGGTGACTCTGATTTATTTCCGCGTCAGTCAGAAACTAAAGGGAATGTAATGATGTACAATCTGGTCAGCAAAGCTCTTGAACATGTCAAAAATACTCCATTCAGAACACCTCCTGAATTACTGGATAAAATTCTGCCGGCTGTTATTCAGGACGGAAAAACAATTACCGGAAAACAGGATCTGAACATCAATTTTGTTTACAATTCACTGGTTGGTGTCGATAATGCTGCATGGCTTACCTATGCTACTGAAAATAAGTTCAGCAGTTTTGAAGCGATGATTCCGGAGCAATATAAAAAGGCTTTATCCCACAGGAATAAAAAAATTGCAATCATGTACCAAATCCCCTATGGCATGCCTATGGAAGATTTGAAAAATGCTGTAAAACAAGGATATTTTGTTTTTAAGATCAAATCCGGTGCGCCCGGTACTCAGTCGGAGATGATAGAAGCTGATATTAACAGATTGAGCCTGATCCATAAAACCCTTAAAGATTTTCGAACCGATCAGACTGAAAATGGTAAATTGATTTATACGATAGATGCCAATGCGCGGTATGAGAAAAAAGAAACTCTTTTAAAATATCTCGACCACGCTCGTAAGATTGGTGCCTTTGGACAGATTTTGTTAATTGAAGAACCACTGAATGAAAATAATGATGAAAGTGTGGCTGATATTGACATCAGGATCGGAGCAGACGAGAGTGTACATGATGAACAGTCTGCTCTTAAACGACTGGATCAGGGATATAAAGTAATGGTGCTAAAAGGTATCGCAAAAACACTCAGTCTGTCTATAAAAATCGCCAAACTTGCCGCTGATAGAAATGTTCCATGTATGTGTGCTGATTTAACAGTGAATCCTATCTTAATTGACTGGAATAAAAATCTGGCAGCCCATCTTGCTCCTTTTCCTGTTATTAATATGGGCATGATGGAAACAAACGGAGATATGAACTATGTTAACTGGGAACAAATGGTGAATTATCATCCAGCAGCACATGCTTCCTGGATGAGCCCTAAGAATGGTGTTTTTGAACTGAGTTCAGATTTTTATCATAGAAGCGGAGGAATATTCGACCCATCAGAACATTACGAAGGTATGTTTAAGGACAATTAATTTTTTTTGAAAAAAACTTTGAAACAGTATTAATCAGCTTATTTAAAAACAAAAGAAAAATATTTTTTTTTGTTTTTAAATAAAAAGTTTTACTTTGGCATTAGGATTTGAATTATACTCTCTCAATTATCAGCTAAATTAGTAGCTCTCAACTACTAGCTAAATTTTCTCTCTCAAAATTATCTAAACGGGTACTCCTTAATAAGTGAGTGTAGATAGGTTTTGTCAACGGAAGAAATATTAAGAACTGTACCGTTTATCTCAAGCTTAATTAATTGGCATGATAAACGAAACGTTAAAGTTCATTTCAGATGAGGTCAATTCCTACCTCTCTCTAAAGCTTGGTATAAATACCGATCCAAGACTTATTCTGGGCAATATATCCAGAGCAATGGATAATGATGTCCCAGGTGTTAATTCACTTGCAAACAGAGCTATCCTTTCTTTAGTCAATGTTGAGGAAGACCGTGTTGCCAAGCAACAGGAAAATTATGTTAAAACGGATTCGGGAATAACGTATAAAAATCCGCCGACTTACATTAACCTCTACATCTTATTTGCAGTAAATCGTACCGAATACACCGATTCTTTAAAATGGCTGGCTTACATTATCCAGTTTTTTCAATATCAGAATGTATTTACCCCAATCAGTCATCCGGCATTAGATGAAAAAATAGAAAAGCTTATTGTGGACCTGTATACGCTCAATTTCGAACAGATTAATCATCTGTGGAGCACGATGGGTGGAAAGTATATTCCTTCAGTTTTATATAAAGTAAGGCAAATTACCATTAATGAAGATGCTGTGGTTTCGGGTGGCGGACTGATTACTGAAATCAGTAATCAGGCTAAATCTAAACTCGTGGTATCATGAACCTGCGATATAAAATACTTTTTAGCATTGAGGTCAGGCATGACTATTATACTGGTACCCGGTGTAATGATTTTGAGATAAGCCCCTCAGCAGAAACTGCTTCTGTTTTAAAAGGGCAGGGAATGTTATTTAAAATGGTCGGTAATAAGCTGATTGTACTGCTTAGAGTAGACGAAAGTGATAAACCGCTGAGTGATTTCAGTAAAAGCGGAAAATTGACTTTTTTTATGAAGCTGACCAATCCGTATTTCAATAATTTTACTAACCTGGATTATCATCCCTCTGAACCCCGGAAATATTATTTCAGCAATGCAAATCAGTCAAAGGTCGGGTCCGACCTTTATCTCAATTCAAAAATTCCGGTTTATAATAACACAAACGATTATCCGATAGGGACACTTGCCTCTAACGTGTCGGATACTGTTTTTGAAGCGATAAAACCCAGCAGTAATTCCTTCAGGCGTCCATTGACGAATAAGGATTACTGGATGAACAGAGGGAAAATACAATATGTAAATTCTAATGATCTTGTTGAAGTTACGCCATTTGTATATTTATTTAATACCATCAGTGATACCGATTTTACAGTTAATATATACGGGCTGAACCCTAACACCGGGGCCTATGATATGCAGGTGACCGATACTGTAAATCTTAGTTTTTCAAGTTCTCAAACCTCGGTACCTGTTCGCCTTGAGAAACTGCCAAAGGGTTATTATAGAATAGAAGTTAATGGCGAAAGCCGGTATGTATACACAGACAGTGATGCCGTTTACAATAATATATTTGGCATAATAGAAATCTTTAATTTTCTGCCTGCTTCCAATGCCTTCGCTTTATTTAACGGATCAGGTACGGGTAATGGCTCCTTGTTTACTATCCGTTTTCCTAACAG
Organism: Pedobacter sp.; assembly: GCA_041671205.1. Classification (GTDB taxonomy): domain Bacteria; phylum Bacteroidota; class Bacteroidia; order Sphingobacteriales; family Sphingobacteriaceae; genus Daejeonella. The sequence goes on along the minus strand of JBAZCD010000076.1, from coordinate 437 downwards.
GTTACTTATCTGGAAATATATTGCACGAAGCAATGATGTTGTATCAGTTAGCGACAGTCGCCCCCCGCCACATAAATTATCATTCATTCCTCAGGCGGGTAATGAATTTGTATCTGCAAAGCCGGTACCTATTAGTCAAAAGCCCCTGAAAACATTATCTCTGGAATCTACTGCACTTGGTAACATATCAGCGATAGCTAATCCGGGCACGGATCAGCTTGGAACAATTGAAATCGATGGAGATGCTTATTACAGTGCAGAAGTGCATTTAAATTATTAACTAAAAATAAGAACATGGCAACATCTTACAGATCACCCGGTGTTTATATTGAGGAAATACCGAAGCTTCCACCATCCGTGGCGCAGGTAGAAACAGCTATTCCTGTTTTCATAGGCTACACTGCCCGAAGCGGAATAGAGGGAACACCACTTTCCAC
>JBAZCD010000075.1:0-9329 GCA_041671205.1 Pedobacter sp. | reverse complement strand
GGCCTGGCCGGATCCGGAGGTAAGAAATTACCGCATGGGTACACCTGCGCTATTAACTGTAATTTACCATGAATAAAAAACAGAACATCTCTAGCAGAACCGGTGCATATTTTCTGGTTACCGGAATTATTTCAATCCTCTTACTCCTTAATCTGCAGGTCCATGCACAGGCGGCGAAGGATAATCTGCGTCCGGCAGCTCTTGGAAAGAATGGCATGATTGCTACTGCAAATCCACTCGCAACACTTGCCGGTCAGAAAATTTTAGTTAAGGGCGGTAATGCTATCGATGCTATTGTTGCGGCAGCAGCTTCTTTGAATGCAGCTGAACCTTATATGTCGGGAACTGCCGGTGTAGGGTATATGCTGCTCTATTCAGCAAAGGAAAACAAGGTCAGGTCGCTCGTTTTTGGCGGCTGGGTTCCTGAAACATTCAGAATAACCAAATACAAAACAGATATTAAGGTTGCAGATGGTGCCGGTCATGGTGCGATGGAAAGTATCGGACCACGAATTGCATCTGTTCCGGGAAATCTGGCAGGATGGGCAAAAGCTTTAAAGGATTATGGAACAATGTCGCTTTCTGAAGTCTTTGAAAGTGCTATTGATTATCTTGAGAACGGGGTTCCGGTCACTGAATTTGATCAGGCGATGTGGGCCGGAACTGTTGCTAGGGTTGCACCTCATGCCGAATCAAGAAAGATATTTCTTAAAAATGATAAAGATCCATACGTTATAGGTGATTATTTCTCAAATAAGCCACTGGCAAAAACTATGAGACGCATTGCAAATGAGGGTATTGATGTCTTTTATAAAGGTGAAATTGCTAAAGAAATGGCGGCAGCCTTTGCCCGCGACGGTGGATTTATAACCGAAAAGGACCTTGCTTCCGTTCAGGACAAGGTGCAATGGGTTGACCCGATTTCTATTAAATACCGTGATTATACGGTTTATAACAATCCTCCTCCCGGAATGGGAATACAGCAATTGCAGACATTAAAGATTATGGAGGGCTTTGATCTTAAAAAAATGGGTCATAATAGCGTAGAATACCTGGCTCATTTACTGGAAGCGGTGAATCTGAGCAGGATTGATTCTGATAAATATATTGGTGATCCGAAATTCGTAAATGTTCCGGTTGATATGCTGCTTTCTGATGCATACATCGCCAAACAGCGCGAAAAGGTTGTTGCGAGAGTGAAAGAGAGAAAAGCCGGGTTAAAACCTGAAACTTCGCAAAATTTGAGTCCTGAAGCCGTTGACGATCCGGCAGCATCCAAGTACAGGTATGCAACTACCAGTCTTTCTGCTGTAGATAAGTGGGGTAATGCAGTTGTGATTATTCAGACTCATGGCGGAGGTTTTGGTTCTGGTTATGTAGCCGGTAATACAGGTGTAGTATTTAACAGCGCTCTGGACTGGATGAGTCCTGAACCCGGGAAGGCAAATTCTGTAGCACCAGGAAAAGCAGTGGGTTGGTGTATAGGAGGAATGATGCAATTCCATAAGGATGGCAAACCCCAGCTGATCGTAGGCTCACCGGGTAGTTTTGGTATTCTGCAGTCAGTGCCTCAGGTAGCTATGAATAACATAGATTTCGGAATGAATATTCAGGATGCAATCAGTGCACCCCGTTTTCGCTGGAAGGATGAATTAGGTTCAGTACCTGCAAAGGAAATCATTATGGAAACCAGGGTTCCTTCGAATGTTATCAAAACATTGAGGGGGATGGGTTATGTGATCGATACCAGCCTTGGCGACTGGTCAATGACGGTTGGAGGCGCACAGGGAATTACAATCGATCGAAAAACCGGCTGGCTGATGGGGGGAGCAGATCTCAGAAGAAATGGATATGCAGTTGGCTGGTAGACAGAATTAAAATAGTTTGAATGCTTTTAAAGATATTAAAATGAAAGAAGAGAGTAAAAGTCCCCGTCGGGAATTCATTAAGAAATCAGTATTTACTGCTGCCGGCCTGAGTATTATACCTGGATTTGTGCTTGGTAAAAATGCTGAAATGACCAACATAACTGATCGGTTGCAGCGGGCATTGGCTGGCCAGGATGGGATCAAAAAAGTTGCCTTCATTACCCATACATACAGAAATAGTGCCCATGCTGATGTAATTGGTACAAAATTGTTTCTAGGTATCCCTGCCGATGAGGGAATGGTCACTCCTCAAATAAAAATTGCTTCGGTATATATCGAACAGGTCGGCGCGAATGATACAGGCATCAAAATCGCAAGAATGAATGATACTCCGGTCTATCCTACAGTTGAGGAAGCATTAACCCTGGGGGGTGATAAACTTGCTGTAGATGCGGTGATCTATGTCGGTGAACATGGTGACTATCCCTACAACAGACTTGGCATGAAATTATATCCCCGTATGAATTATCTCGAGAGGATATTCAGGGTGTTTGATGCATCCAATAAATCAGTACCTGTTTTTACAGATAAAGCACTCTCTTACAGCTGGTTGGATAGCAAATGGATTTATGATCGTGCTAAAGAATTAAATGTTCCGCTGATGGCAGGGTCCTCTTTACCATATTGCTGGAGAGATAAGCCGCTGGTACATCCCATTGGAGTTAAAATATCTGAAGCGGTTGCTATTGGTTATGCTTCACTGGATGCATATGGCTTTCACGTTACAGAGATCCTGCAATGTATGGTTGAAAGAAGAGCAGGCGGCGAAACCGGAGTGTCAAGTGTGGAAGGCCTTCAGGGTGCAGATGTATGGGCAGCGATTGATTCAGGAAGGATATCGCAGAAACTTGTTGATGCAGCCTGTGATACCATAAAAGGTAAAGCAACCGGCAATATGCGTGACATTGTAAAAATGCCGTATGCTGTGATTGTTAAATATACAGATGGTACTAAAGGTGCAATAGTGATGCTGGATCAGTATGTGAACCAGGGATGGGCCTATGCGGCAAAAACAGGTAAGGATGTCGTAGCTACAGAGTTCGTTCTGGATCACAGCATGAGCTATTCCCACTTCAGTTATCTGGCACTTAATATTCAGAAGTTCATTGTCAGCGGACCTGCCGCGCCGATTGAAAGGAATTTATTAACCAGTGGTATCATTGATATGGGAATACGTTCACTGGCCGAAGGCAAAGTTAGGCAGACACCATTTTTAAATATTAAATATTCTGCGGCAGGTTATGAGCCGATCAGGCCAACCGCTCCGCGTCCAACCGGACAAAGTATTGGTCCATGGCCTCCAAAGGGATATGAGTTTATTATTCCGGATGCGTTTAAGAAAAAATCATAGACAGGTTCGCTGATTCTTTCAAAAGAGGACTGAGTTTTTTTAATTTATCCTAGAAATAATACGTGTTTAATTTGGAAAATCAGTAAAAAGTCAAGAATATGCATATTATTTACTCATTACCCATTTAAAAGCAAAATTCATTAAAAATGAAAATCTATTCAAAAATTCTATCAGAGACTAAACTTCGAACCAAAATCTTTGCGTTTTTAGGACTGGCATTTCTGATTACTATTAGTTTTATAAAATCAGGCGGAACCGGAGGCCTTCCTAAGGGAGATTCGGATAATGGCGGACTTTTCCTTCCGGGTGGTTTTGATGCAGTTGTAGTTCATGATTCAGTTGGCCGTGCGAGACATCTGGCAGTGAATAGTAATGGAGATGTTTATGTTAAACTCAGAGTGCCAATTGACGGAAAGGGTAGCGTAGCCCTTCGTGACAATAATAACGATGGTAAAGCAGATATCGTAGAATATTTTGGAAACTATCCTGATGTAGGTAACTACGGAACAGCGATGAGAATTCATAAAGGGTATTTATATTTTACAACGGCCGGTGAAGTTTACCGTACAAAAATGACTCCGGGTAAAATGATCCCTGAGAGTAAAGCAGAACTACTTGTTACCGATGATTATAAAAATGATGTTCATGGATCATCGCACATTGCGAAACCATTAGCGTTTGATGATAAAGGTAATATGTTCGTTCCTTTCGGTTCACCGAGCGATGTTTGCGGAATTTATGACAGACAGCCAGGTTCATTGGGGAAAAATCCTTGTCCTGAACTGGACGAACACGCCGGTATCTGGAAATTCAGTGACAGCAAGCCTAATCAGACTCTTAAAAAAGATGGTGTCAGATATGCTACCGGAATCAGAAGTGTGGTTGCAATGGACTGGAATAAATATGATAAAACTTTATATGTAGTTCAGCACGGTCGTGATGATTTTGTTAGACAATTCCCGGATATGTACAACCCATGGCAGAGTGCTTTATTGCCTGCAGAAGAGTTCTTCCGTGTTCCCGAAGGAATGGATGGCGGATGGCCATACTACTACTTTGATTACATGCAGGGTAAAAAATTACTTAATCCTGAATATGGCGGGGATGGTAAAAAAGAGCTTCAACCAGGTTCTAAGGTGTCAATGCCTTTGATTGGATTCCCGGGTCACTTTGCTCCAAATGATTTATTCTTTTATACCGGAAATCAATTTCCTGATCGATACAAGAATGGAGCATTCATAGCCTTCCACGGTTCTACCATCCGTTCACCTTATCCTCAGGGTGGTTATTTTATAGGATTTGTGCCATTTAAAAATGGTAAACCTTCAGGCGACTGGGAAGTTTTTGCTGACGGATTCCCTGGCCGCGATACCCTGATCAATACCAGTGATGCGTCCTATCGCCCGATGGGTATTGCAATGGGCCCTGACGGATCACTTTATCTTTCTGAAAGTGAGAAAGGAAAGATCTGGAGAGTTATGTACAAAGGAGATAAGAAAAGTTTTGGCGCTGCCCAGTTAGCAAGTATGCAAAAGCGTAAAGAAACTCAGGCGCACATTAAAACACCTGATATTATAAAAGATAATGTGAACACTGCAAAAATCGCAGCGGGTGCTAAACTATATAATACCTATTGTGCTACCTGCCATCAGACCAATGGTAAAGGCGATGGAACCCGTTTCCCGCCGCTTGAAAATTCAGAATATGTGAAAGGCGACAGAAGACGTTTGATCGATATCGTTCTGCATGGTTTGAATGGTCCTATTACGGTGAATGGTGTTGGTTATAATGAAGTAATGCCTCCGGCAAATTACCTCAGTGATGATCAGATCGCACTTATTCTGACTTATGTCAGAGCCAATTTCAAAAATAATCTTACAGGTGTACTTCCCGGCGAAGTAGCCAGAATACGCCAGCAAGGTAAAAAGCCATAATTGAACATGAATTTCATTAATTATTTACTTCTGATCTCTCTGCCCCTATTTAATACGGGTGGAGAGATTAAAATATCGGTTTCAGCTAAAAATACTGCAAATGTTAAGCCGGCAGATGCAGTTTATAAGGTAACTAAGTTAAAGAAACCTTTAAAAATTGATGCTAACTGGGATAAGCCTGAATGGAAGAATGCAGGTATTATCAAGGTCGGAAAATACATGGGAACAATTCCGAATTTTAAGCCTGTGGTGGAAGCGAAAATGATGTATGATCAGGATAATGTCTATGTCATCTTCCGTGTAAAAGACCGTTTTGTTCGCAGTCGGGTGCAGGAGTATAATGGAAATGTATCCGGTGATTCATGCGTTGAATTCTTCTTTGCTCCTGATTCTGAACTGCCATTAAAATATTTCAACCTGGAGATCAATGCAGGTGGTACCCCCTTGATCTTTTATGTTTCAAAACCATGGACAGAGTTCGTAAAACTTGAATCAAGTGAAATAAAGGAAATCGAAATTGCCCACTCTTTGCCATCAAAGGTCGATCCGGAGATTACAGAGCCGGTAACATGGACTATTGAATACAGAATTCCTTTATCCATGTTGGGCAAGTTTTCAAATGTGACTCGTCCGGCACCGGGTGTTGTCTGGAAGGCTAATTTTTATAAAACAGGCAGCCAGACTTCCAATCCAAATTATATTACCTGGAATTTTGTGGATAATCCTAAGCCAAATTTCCACCTCCCGCAATTTTTCGGAACGTTGATATTCCAATAAGAAACCTATTGTGTCCGGTTCAAATGAAATGGAAAGACTGGCAATAATTGGTTGCGGAACCATGGGGCATTCTATTGCCCTGTCTGCCTCCTGGGCTGGTCTGCAAGTGAAGATGTACTGAATACTCTTCTTGAAAATGGGTTGATTACTGAAGATCAGTTTAATCAGATCCCCGGAAGAATTTCAGGAACCGATTCCCTGAATCAGGTAGTTCAAGGTGCAACTTTCATTGTTGAATGCATCCCCGAAGATCTTGATCTGAAAATTAAACTATTTCAGGTTCTGGGGGATATGTGCAGTGCCGATATAGTACTTGCAACAAACACTTCCGGACTTAGTCCCAGCATGATAGCCCGTAATACCAGGCATCCTGAAAGGACAGTAGCAACACACTTCTGGAATCCGGCGCATCTTATTCCTCTGGTGGAAGTATTAAGAGGAGAATTTACGAATGATAAAACCTTCGTCAGGGCCATGAATCTGATGAAAACAATGAATAAAAAGCCGATCGAAGTTAAAAAGGAAGTACCCGGACTGGTAGGTAACCGGCTTCAGTTTGCACTTTTCAGAGAGGCCCAATACCTCCTCCAAGAGGGAATAGCAAGCAAAGAGGATATCGATGCAGCTGTAACTTACAGCATTGGACGCAGATTGCCGGTAACCGGACCCTTACTGTCTGCCGATATGGGCGGACTGGATGTTTTTGCATCCATTTCGGATTACCTCTTCAAAGATCTGAGTAATGCAGAGCATTCATTTCCAATTCTTAAGGATCTCATTTCTCAGCATCATTATGGGGAGAAAAATGGAGAAGGCTATTATCTCTGGGAGAAAAAATTCTCTGAATTGATGCACCAAAAACGGGAAGAACAGTTAATCCGCTTTTTGAAAGAGGATATTCTAGAAAATAAATAAACAAATACAGAAAAGATCAAATTCTATATATCCGGAATTCATACTCAATAACTTAACACTATTTATTACATGAAAAGTTTAATTTATTCCAAATCTGCCGAATTACTTGCAAGGGCAAAGAAGGTACTTGCGGGAGGCGTTTCTTCAGAATTCAGAAAATACAATCATCCGCATGCGATCTTCTACACGCATGGCAAAGGAAGCCACCTTTTCGATGTAGATGGAAATGATTATCTGGATTTTACCCTAAGTCAGGGGCCGCTGATCTTAGGCCACTCACACCCTCATGTATTAAAGTCGGTAAATGAATATTCAGAACTTGGTCAACTTTATGCCGGACAGCATATCAAAGAAATTGAGCTTGCTGAAAAACTCAATAAACTGATTCCATCAGCCGAGTTGATGCGATTTTGTCTGGATGGTTCTGAAGCCGTACAAACTGCTTTCAGGGTTGCAAGGGCAAAGACAGGCAAACAAAAATTCCTTCGGTTTGAAGGGCATTACCATGGCTGGCTTGATAACGTGGCCTGGGGGATTTCAACACCATCGGCAGAAGCACTAGGCAGCAGAGAGAACCCGAATGTTTACCCCTGGTCTGCCGGATTACCTGAGCATTCAAAAGATGAATTCATTATTCTTCCATGGAATGATCTCGAACTGGTAAAGAAAACTCTTGTTGAACGTCATGGAGAGATTGCAGCCATAATCACTGAGCCTATCATGTGTAACAATGGTTGTATTATGCCTGAGGAAGGCTTCCATGCAGGATTGCGTAGTTTGTGTGATCAATATGGAATTGCGCTGATCTTCGATGAGGTGATCACAGGATTCAGAATGAGCATTGGCGGATCGCAGCAGTATTTCGGAATCACTCCTGACATGTCAATTTTTGCAAAGGCTATGGGCAGCGGTTATCCGATCAGCGCTATTGTTGGAAAAAGAGAATGGATGGGTCTGATCGAAGATGCCAAAGTAATTCATGCCGGAACAATGAATTCAAGTAATCCAACTATTGCTGCAGCACTGGCGACTATTGAAGTTCTTGAACAGGAGAATCCGTATGAAAGAATGTTCAGACTTGGAAACAGGCTGATGGATGGGCTTAGAGAAGCGGCAAATACAAATAATCAAAAATTACTGATTCAGGGCCCGGGTCCGATGTTCAACATTGCTTTCACTGAACTCAGCAAGGTTAAAGATTATCGTGATACACTGACCTTCGATAAGGCAAAATTGGGGAAATTTATTTCCGCAATGCATGATGAAAGGATCAGAATAATTGGCAGGGGCTTATGGTACATTAGTGCTGCTCATACTGAGGCTGATATTGATCATGCGATTGAGGTATCCAAAAGAGTATTAAGTACCCTGTAAAATGTAAGAATTTATGAAGGATTTGCATTCCTTCATAAATTCTTACAACTTTATGGCCTAAACGAAAAATATGGATACTGGGAAGCTTTTGGAAACTATCTTGCCAAAAGAACGAATAAAGAGCCGCTTAATTGACCTTGTTGCCTATGCTTCTGATGCAGGTTTTTATTACCTGAGGCCAAAGGCCGTGGTGCAGCCGGTAAGTGAGAAGGAAATTATTTCACTGCTTGAATTTTCTCACGGGAATAAAATTCCGATGACCTTCCGTACCGGAGGTACCAGTTTATCAGGACAATCTATTACAGACGGAATTCTGGTGGATCTGAGTCAGTACTGGAATCAACTGCTTATTGAAGATAAGGGCGGATTGGTGAGGGTACAACCCGGTATTACAGGTTCAATGGTGAATGCATACCTAAAAAAGTATCAGCGGAAAATCGGACCTGATCCATCCAGTATCGATGCGGCAATGATTGGAGGTATTCTGTCGAATAATTCAAGCGGAATGTGCTGCGGAGTAAGCCTGAACTCTTACCATACAACAAAACATATTCGTTTTATTCTGCCTTGCGGTAAAAGCTTTTCAACTGAAGTTAAAGCCGATTACGACCGTTTTAAGGACGAATGTCCCGATATCTGGTCCACCATATTAAATTTAAAAAATCAGATCGCAGAGAGCTCAGACCTGTCTCAAAGGATCAGAACAAAATACCTCACAAAGAATACGGTAGGGTACTCTCTGAATGCATTTATTGATTATTCTCATCCGCTGGATATTCTCTCTCATCTGCTGATAGGTGCAGAAGGTACACTTGGTTTTATAGCTGAAGCGGTAATGGAGACAGTACCTGACTATCCGTTTAAGTCGACCGCATTTATTTATTTCGAGACTATTTATTCTGCCTGCCAGGCAATCGGGCCGCTAACAAATACCGGTGCTGAGGCTGTGGAATTAATGGACAGAGCATCATTACGATCTATTGAGGATCTGAAGGGCGCTCCTGAAATATTAAAAACCCTTCCTGAAACGGCAGCGGCATTATTGGTTGA
>JBAZCD010000074.1:7076-9366 GCA_041671205.1 Pedobacter sp. | reverse complement strand
AAAACATGCGGTCAGAAACTACCGCTTCAGTTTCCTTCGTTGTATGCACTTGGCTGCACTGGAAAACTATTGCCCTCTGGTCATCAGGTACATAAACCATACCCCAACGATGACTATAAAGCCTAAGATCAATAAACCGGTTTTACCCCTACGTTTATCCTGACGCATTACCCAGATAAGAAGTCCGGTGAGAGGTATTAAAAAGATCAAGAAGAAAATAATACTTGCTGCACTCATAAATTTGTCGGCGTAAATCTCGTGTTTAATATTTATAAACAGGTTAATAAAATGATTAAAACTGCATCCGGGCTGAGGGAGCGATATCCTGCCCGACAAAATCCTTTTTAAGGTATTTATGATAACCAGCAATGGCTATCATTGCAGCATTGTCTGTACAGTATTCAAATTTAGGGATAAAAACCTTCCAGTTTAATGAAACGGCTGCCTCATTCAATGCCAATCTTAATCCGGAATTTGCAGAAACACCTCCGGCAATAGCGATCGTGCTGATTTGATACTGTACCGAAGCTTTCTTCATTTTGTTCAATAAAATCGAAATAATTCGTTCCTGAACTGAAGCACAAACATCATTCAGGTTCTCCTTTAAAAAATCCGGATTCTCCTTTAGTCTGTCGCGAACAAAGTACATGATCGAAGTCTTTAATCCGCTGAAACTGAAGTCAAGTCCGCTGATCTGTGGTTCGGGAAATTTGAAAGCATATTTATTACCCTCTCTGGCATATTTATCAATAAGCGGTCCGCCGGGATACGGCAAGCCAAGCATTTTGGCAGTTTTATCAAATGCTTCACCGGCTGCATCATCTATGGTCTGCCCTACAATCTCCATATCAAAATAATCACTGACCAGAACTATCTGCGTATGACCGCCTGAAACGGTAAGGCATAAGAACGGAAATGACGGTTTATCCTCATCAATAAAATGGGCCAGAATATGAGCCTGCATGTGATTTACCTCGATCAGAGGCAGGTTATTTGCCAGTGCAAATGCTTTTGCAAAGGAAGTGCCGACCAAAAGTGATCCTAATAATCCCGGTCCGCGCGTAAAAGCTACAGCATCAATATCATTTTTGTGTATTTTTGCGATAGAAATGGCCTGATGCACGGCGGGAATAATATTTTGCTGATGAACCCGTGATGCCAGCTCGGGGATTACTCCTCCATAATTTTGATGAACCAGCTGACTGGCTATAACATTGGAACAAATTTTGCCATCAATGCATATAGCAGCTGAAGTGTCGTCGCAGGAAGATTCTATACCGAGGATAATTGCCAAAACAAATAAGTAAAATTGACGCTGATTATTTAAAATACAAATTTATCAAAAAAGCTCTAAAAATAACCCTTTGGATACTGGCAACATTTTTATTGCTGCTTACTCTATTGGTTTTTTCGCTGCAGTTTAAGAGTGTACAGACTTATTTTGCCAAAAAAGCTGCATCTTACCTTTCCAAAGAGCTGAATACACGGGTTGACATTGGCTCTTTATATATCAAACCATTTAAATCCCTGGTACTTGACAGCCTGTACATAGAGGATCTTAACCAGGACACACTGCTGTTCTCTCCAAAATTCACTGTAGATATTAACTATTTTTCCCTGAAAGATCGAAGAATCACTGTAAAGACCATGCAGATGGAAAATGGTAAATTTTATCTTAAGAAATTTAAAGACAATACGACCAATCTAAGCTTCATCCTCAACTATTTTAAAAGCAGCAAGACCACAAAAAAAAAGGCCTCAAAACCATTTAATCTGGCCCTTAATAAGATTGTATTAAATGAGATTGCCTTTAAATATAAAAACTACAATAACACCAAACCTGTAAAAGGAGTGAATTTCAATGATATTCATCTGAGTAATCTAAGCACCACAATTTTAGATCTTGATACAAAATCCCATATTCTGAAAGCGGGAGTAAAAAATCTCACCTTCAGAGAGAAAAGCGGATTTTATTTAAAGAATTTAACAACCGATGCCGCGATTGATACCAATCAGATGGAATTCCGGAAACTTCTGATCGAAACACCGGACAGCAGAATAAGTGATTACTTCCTCATGAAATATTCAAGCTTTAAAGACTTTAATCAGTTTATCAGCAAGGTATTTCTCAATTCAAACTTTCAAAACGCAAAGATCAATAGTTCAGATATTGCCTATTTTTCACCTAACATCGCCAAATCCCCGATAATTATTCAGGTTAACGGGCAGGTATCGGGTTATGTGAATGACCTGAAGGCAAAAAATCTCATTGTCCAGAGCGGACAAGCTA
>JBAZCD010000074.1:0-7066 GCA_041671205.1 Pedobacter sp. | reverse complement strand
AAAGGAGACTTTAAGGTCAGGGGACTTCCCAGCATCAGGCAGACCATGCTCGACCTGAACTTTGATCAGGTTTCAACGAACAAAAAGGATCTTGATCTCATTATTGCCAAGGCAAGCGGATATAAGAAGTCAATGATACCGGAAATCGTTGAAAAATTCGGAACAGTCAATTTTAAAGGCCGGTTTACAGGATTTATCAATGATTTTATTGCCTACGGAGAGTTTAAAACACGGGTAGGTCGCCTGGTTACGGATCTGAATATGAAGATCAGCAACGCTTCAACACCAACTTATAGCGGAAAGATCAAAGCTTATGACTTCAATCTTGGCGAATTACTGAACCGAAGCGATCTTGGGAAAACCACTTTGACTGCAGATATCAATGGCAAAGGATTCAAGCTGAAAAGCCTTCAGGAACAGATAAAAGGAGATATTAAATATTTTGATTTTAAGGGGTACAGCTATAGCAATATCAGGGTTGACAGCCGTTTTATGAACCAGGTATTTAATGGAAAGATCATCGTAGACGATCCGAATGTGAAATTGAATTTCGATGGCAAAGTAGACCTCAATCATAAACTTCCTCTTTTCAATTTCAATGCATCCATAAAAGGTGCAAACCTTCATAATCTGAAACTGATTAAAGACAGTGTTGAGTTTGACGCAGAATTAAAAACGAATTTTTCCGGCTCAAATCTGGATAATATTGAAGGCCTTGTTGAGCTTACAAAAATACACCTGACTAATACCAACAACTCATTTGATATTGACTCAGTGAATCTGAGTGCAGTTGGAATCGGGCTGACCCGTTCACTGAATATTGGATCCGACATACTTGATGCCAGTATCAAAGGCCAGTATGATCTGAAAACTTTGCCTTCCTATTTTAAATCGGTAGCCGGTAAGTATATTCCTTCTCTCGGACTAAACTATGTTAAACCCGGAAAGCAGGATTTTGAATTTAACCTTAACATCCGATATTTTGAGCCTCTGAGTATGCTCTTTGCTCCGAAATTAAAAATTCCTGAGCAGGCAAACTTTAACGGTAAATTTGTGTCGGATTCAAATATTGCGAACCTGAATGGATTCATTAAACTAATTCAATACAATAAAATAAAAATCAACAATCTGATCATTGACGAAAGCACTTCAGAAGATGCAATGAACGTATTCATTACATCCGACAGGGTTGATATCACCGATAGTTTATACATCAAGAATGTCAACATTGCGAATATCTTAAAGAATGACAGTCTGAGTCTCAACATCAAATTATCGGATAAAAATGCGATAAACCAGCTCGACTTAAACTCACTGGTAGAGTTTACTTCCAGTGGGGATCAGCGAATCCAGCTGAGTATTCTGCCTTCTGACGTCATCATCAATAATCAGACATGGAAGATCCAGGAGAAGGTCAATTTCAGTTTTGACGATGGGCGTACAAAAGACCAGGAATTCAGCCTTTTAAGACGTACAAAAATAACAGGTTTCGAATTGTTCAGGGATAATCAGATGTTAACGATCAATGGCTTTATCTCCAAAGATCCTGCAGACGAACTCCTGATTGGTTTCAACAATTTTAAGCTGACAACCTTTAATCCACTGACCGTACCCCTGGGCATTACGCTGAATGGTACGCTTAACGGCAATGCCAAAATCGCCGGCCTGGGACCAAGCCCGAATGTGGAAGCAGCGATCAAAATAGACAGCCTGAATTATAACAAACTGGCTGTCGGCAATTTGACACTGAGTGCCGGACTGGATAATTCGACTAAGCTGATCAATGTCAAGATGGATGTTGAGAATAATGGTGAAACCACTATGGATATCGTGGGAACCTATAATGCAAACGATGATCAGAACAATCTGGACATGAAGCTCATGATGAATGAAAATGAAGTTATACTTTTTCAGCCTTTCCTGAAGAATCTGGTATCGAATATGAAAGGTAAAGTTTCAGCAGATCTCACCGTGACAGGGAAGTTGAAAAAACCCCAGATTAATGGCAGCCTTACTTTGAAAGACGCAGGGATGACTGTTAATTATTTAAAGACCCCTTACCGGATATCGGATAAAGTTGAGGTAGAAAACACTGTAATTAAATTGAATAATCTCAAACTCCGGGACAACAGAGACAATATAGCGATCGCAAATGGCACTGTAGATATGGCCAATGTCAATAATCCGGAGATTCATATCAACATTGTCGCAAATAAGTTCATGGCTTTAAATACAACCGCAAAAGACAATCCGCTTTATTATGGGCTTGCCTACGGTACCGGAGTCTTCAGCTTCAATGGGCCTACAAATGATATGCGGATAATCATTGACGCAAAAACCGAGGCCGGAACTGTATTTAATATTCCTTTAAATTCATCTGCAACCATAGGTAAAACAGATTTTATAACTTTTGTTGCAAAAGATTCCTCCTTAAACAAGCCAAAGGAAGCTTCGTTTAAGGGTTTGACCATGGATTTTGAATTACAGGTAGATGAAAATTCAGAGGTTAATATCTTCACCGAACTGGGCAAATTATCGGGTCGCGGGCAATCACAGTTGAGTATGAATATTACCAGTCTTGGTGATTTCGAGATGTACGGAGATTACAACATTTCAAGCGGAAAATTTGAATTTACCGCACAGGATTTTATCAATAAGATCTTCAGGATCAGTGAGGGAGGATCCATTCGCTGGACAGGAAATCCCGTTGAGGCTGCGATCAATATGAAAGCGCTCTATGAGGTACGGACAAGCGTCAGACCGATCTATATTGCTGCCGGAAGGCCGGGACCAGAACAGAAGGTACCTGTTGAGGCTATCATGAACCTTAGCGGTCCGCTGCTTACACCCAACATTGCCTTTGACATCAATTTTCCTGCCGATGCTTATATCAAAGATGAACTTCAGTCCTATTTAAGTGATGTGAACAATACGAATCAGCAGGCCTTGAGTTTAATTGTCAGACGGTCATTTGCGGAAGGTTCAAGCGGAAATCTTGGAATTGCAGCAACATCAACCTTCATCAGTGCCGGTACAGAACTTTTCTTTAACCAGCTGAATACCATCCTGACTCAATCACTCAATCTGAATTTTGTTGATTTAAACATCCGTTCACTAAATGATGCAAGTGCTTCTTTCCGGTTTTTGAACGACAGACTGATCCTGACAGGGGGTGTCACCGATCGTACGAACCGCAGGGGAACATTCTCTGAATTCAATGTGATAGGTGGCGGCACTTCCGTTGCACGTGATGTAGAAGCGCTATACCTGATCAAAAAGAACGGAGATCTTGTTCTCAGGGCATCCAACAAAATAAACAACCGTAATTTCCTGAATAATCTGAGTAATGATGAATATGTCAGCGCAATTGGATTAGTTTACAGGAAAGACTTCGACACCTTCAATGAGCTTCTGAGTTTCCTTCTGGGCAAACAAAGAAAAGAAGAACGCAATAAAGAAGACAAAAAAACTTTCAGGGATACCGATGCCCTGAAACCTGAAGAAACGGAAGTAAAACAGAAATAACTCTAGCTATTCTTCATGATGGTATGACCCATCTTATCCCTTTTGGTTTTCAGATACAGTTCGTTATGGATATTGGATTTTATTTCAATTGGAACGTTTGTAATAACTTCCAGGCCATAACCGATCAATCCTGAACGTTTGGTTGGGTTATTAGACATCAGTTTCATTTTCTTGATCCCAAGGCTCCTTAATATCTGTGCTCCGATACCATAATCCCGCTGATCCATTGGAAAGCCCAGCTGCAGATTGGCATCAACGGTATCGAGACCATTTTCCTGAAGATTATAGGCATGAAGTTTATTGATGAGTCCGATTCCACGGCCTTCCTGATTCATGTAAATAATTACTCCCTTACCTTCTTTTTCAATCATCTCCATGGCCTTGTGAAGCTGGGGGCCGCAATCGCAGCGGCATGATCCAAAGATATCTCCGGTAATACAGGAACTATGAACCCTCACCAGAATCGGCTCATCTTCTTCCCAGCTGCCTTTAATTAAAGCCAGATGTTGTTCACCGGAGGTTATCTGAGTATAGGCAACCATCTCAAAATCACCCCATTGCGTAGGTAACTTCACAGATACTTCCTTTTTGATCAATGACTCCGTTTTGAGTCTGTATGAAATCAGATCTTTAATACTGATGATCTTCAGGTCAAATTGCTTTGCGATGATCAGCAGATCGGGTAAGCGGGCCATTTCACCATCTTCTTTAAGGATCTCCACCAATACTCCCGCTGGTTCAAGCCTGCCATGATGGCCAGGTCAACTGCAGCTTCTGTATGTCCGGCTCTGCGTAAAACACCGCCATGCTTGGCAATTAAAGGGAAAATATGGCCCGGACGACCCAGTTCCTCAGCTTTTGTATTGGGGTCAATCAGCGCTAAGATTGTTTTCGAACGGTCAGAAGCAGAAATTCCGGTGGTGCAACCATGTCCGATAAGGTCAACAGAAACTGTAAAATTGGTTTCGAAAGCTGCGGTATTGTTGCCAACCATGAGTTCAAGTCTCAATTCTTTACAACGCTCTTCCGTTAAAGGAGCACAAATTAAGCCCCGGCCATGGGTAGCCATAAAATTGATTATTTCAGGACTGGCATTCGATGCCGCAGTAAGAAAGTCACCCTCATTTTCGCGATCTTCATCATCAACAACAATGATAACCTTACCTTCTTTAATATCGTTTATCGCTTCTTCAATGGTATTAAACATAGTTCTTGAGCTTGTTTGGAAGGCGGTTTCAGAATGGATAAAAATGAATTCAAAAATCTGATTAATGAAGCCGCTTTAAATAAAATGCAAATTTAAGTATTTTTTTGGCAGGAAGAATCTTGAACAATTCTTTATGGGTCAGGATATTGCAATAATTCCAAACTGTGTTCAGGCAGATTGTTCCTCCTTCTTAAAGAATATTTGCTTAAACCAGCGTTTATAAACATCCAGATCGAACAGAACTGAATCAACTGTTGCCTTATAAGTAAGGAATACACCCAGTGGCGAAAGGCAAATAATCGCAATCCACATCCCCAGAACAGGAGAAAGTGAGCCCTCTTTGATCGATTTTTCGCCAATCGTGGAGATGATATGATACAAAAGAAAGAAAAGCACAGACATCACAACAGGTAATCCCAGCCCCCCCTTCCTGATGATCGCCCCCAAAGGCGCACCAATAAAAAAGAGGACAAGGCAGGACACGGCCATTGTGAATTTCCGGTTCAGTTCAATTAAGAAGCCACGCAGCCTTACTTCATTATCCTTAGTAAATAATTCCTTCCGGTTCAAAACCTCCTTTATTGATCTGATCTGATCCTTAGCGGTTTGAATCGATTGTATTTCCCTATCTTCCGGAATAAGTTCCAGGACATCCCTGTACTTTTTCATGAGTTTAACAGGAGCTTTTTTATTCAGTGTATCCACGCGGTAAACACGTGCAAGAAGTGAAAGATCTGTATAGGTTGAGCGCAGATTACTATCCCGTTTCACCTCGAAGGAATCAAGGTAAAAATTAAGCTGCCGGAGATTAAGCATGGCATAGTTTGACTTAAACAGTTCTTCATCGGTACGCTTTAACTGAAAGCCCGATAGATCAAATCTTTGTTCAGTCTCTTTGAACTCTGTTCGCATAAGGCGCTGCCGGGGATAATAATAACCTGCCGAGCCGGGGGTTTCTTCATACCGCTTTCCATTCTTAAGCTTCAATACCAGAAGCTGATCATCATCGGTAATAAACATCTGTCCTTCTTTGGCCATGAGAACATTGATGTTGCCACTGCTGGTATTTCGCTCATAAATGAGCACATCGTGAAGGGTCTGATTTGGATCTTTCTTCTTTACCCGAATAGCATATCCGGGAATACTGTTGTTAAATACTCCCTCATTGATCAAAAAAGCAGCCTTTTGATTACGGACATCATATAATAAGGATCCCATTTTCAGGTTGGCCACAGGAAGCATATAATCTGAAAACAGAAAGGCGGCTATACTGAGCATACTTACCAAAATGACCAGAGGCATCATGGCCTTTTGCAAAGAAATTCCAGCTGATTTGATAGCAACCAATTCGTAGTTTTCACCAAGGCTGCCAAAAGTCATGATGGATGAAAGGAGGATAGCCAGAGGCAATGCCATAGCTACATTGGTTGCTGATGCATACATCAGCAATTCAAGGATCACATACCATTCAAAACCTTTCCCAATCAGATCATCGATGTATTTAAATAAAAATAACATCAATAAAATGAACATGACAATGAAAAAGGTAACCACAAAAGGCCTCAGGAAGGCCTTAAATACTAATAAGTATACTTTCTTCACAGGTATAAAAATAGAGAAAATTAATCTCTATGCACCTAACACACTGATCAAATATTGTATTTGATTATCCCATATCAGTTTACGGTCCTGGATAGTATCTTCAGTTGCAAAATCTGTTATTGACAGGGCTACATCATTGGTTAATTCGTCCTGAACTATTTCCATTTCGAAATAGCAATGAGGTTCATCATCGATCCACTTAAATTTCACCAGTTTATTTTCTTTAATGGAAAGCAATTTCGCTTTTTGCTGTTCACCATCCCAGGTAAAGGTATAGACCTGATCTTTATAGGTAACATCATCTGCAAACCACTGTGCCAGGCCATTGGGTTCATTCAGGAATCCAAACAATATTTTAGGCGATGATTTTACCTCGTACTCGACATTAAACTTTATCTTTTCTGCCATTCCTCTTCTTTTTATTATCCTTAGCGAATTATTTTCACCATTTTTTCTAAAGGAAAGTAATTTCCTCTATATTTGCAACTCTGTTTTGAACAGGGGTGTAATATGATTCACTTTTGCTAAAACTGCTCTGATTTATTTGGGGATTTGACACAAGATAAAGTATTTATATTCAAAGTAAAAAGACCAATCAGGCGGGGTATCCGCCCGGGACGGACGGCAGTTTGATACATAATATAAAAGACCATTGAAAAAAATGGCGGGGTAGCTCAGATGGTTAGAGCGCAGGATTCATAACCCTGAGGTCGGCAGTTCGATCCTGCTCCC
>JBAZCD010000073.1:0-9447 GCA_041671205.1 Pedobacter sp. | reverse complement strand
GCTCCAGCTCATATACCCTGCTCCTGAGAACCGCAAATGCTTTATCAAAGTTCTTTAATTGTGATTTCTGATCCTGACATTGTGCGACTATTCCGGTAGGAATGTGCGTTAAACGAACCGCAGAATAAGTAGTATTTACTGATTGCCCACCCGGACCGGATGAACAGAACAGATCCTTACGTACATCATTCATGCTGATCTGTACATCGAACTCATCCGCTTCAGGCAGAACAACTACAGAGGCCGCTGAAGTGTGTACACGGCCAGCGGTTTCAGTATCAGGCACACGCTGTACACGATGAACACCCGATTCATATTTTAACTGCCCGTAAGCATCTTCACCTGTCACATTGAATACAACCTCCTTATATCCACCGGCAGTTCCTTCTGTAACATCCACAACCTCCATACGCCATCCCTTGCGTTCGCAATAACGGGTGTACATACGGTACAGGTCGCCGGCGAAAAGTGCAGCCTCATCACCACCTGTTCCACCACGAATCTCTACGATCGCATTTTTGCTATCTTCAGGATCTTTAGGAATGAGCATCACACGGATCTTTTCTTCCAGCTGCTCTTGCTGAGGGATCAGCTCATCCAGCTCCATTTTGGCCATTTCACGCAATTCATCATCCTTCTCATTCGAAAGAAGCTCCTTATTTGATTCGATATTGCTGATCACATTGCTGTAAATCTTATACTCATCAACGATCTTCGTCAGATCTTTATACTCCTTATTAAGCTGGGCAAAGCGCTTCATGTCGCCCATCGTTGCCGGATTACTCAGCTCCCGCTCCACTTCCTGCCAGCGCTCTTTTATATATTCTAGTTTTTGTAACATCCTGTTCTATGAAAAAACTTATTTAAAGCCCAAAAAGACAGGCTTTTTTTATAAGGCTACAAAAATACGGCTTTTTTAGAAAAATAAGAGGAAGTATCTTGAAGATACGCAGGAAGGGCACTAATCGAACCATTAAACTTAAGCCTGCACTTCGGGTTTCTCAAAATAAAGGAGATCCAGATTATCACCATCAAACACTGCATAAGAATTAAAATTGATCCATTCGCCCAGATTGATGTAGCGGCTATCGCCAAGCTGAATATCAAGGGGTAAATGCCTGTGACCAAATATCAGGTAATCGTAAGGCTCACCCATTAATAATTCTTTGGAGTAGCTGACAAGCCACTCTTTAGAAATATCTGTAAACTCTTCCTTCTTCATATTCTGCAAACGGCTTTGCATCGACCATTTTCTGGCAATCCCTACACCCAGGTTGGGATGGATACGCGCAAAGAGCCACTGGCAAAGATCACTCCTGAAAATCTTCTTAAGAATTTTGTATTTGGCATCCCCGGGACCAAGTCCGTCGCCATGGTGCAGAAAAAACTTTTTTCCGTTCCGCTCAAGAATGAGCTCATCAGAAATAATTTCAATGCCAAGCTCCTGCTTAAAATAATCGAACATCCACATATCATGGTTACCCTTAAAGAATGTAACCTTTATACCTGAGTCTACAAGTTCGGCCAGTTTACCCTGAAATCGAATAAATCCTTTCGGGATTACCGCAGCATATTCGAACCAAAAATCAAAAACATCTCCTAAAAAATAGATCTCAGATGCTTCATCCTTAATTTGATCAAGCCATCTGACTACACGCTCCTCACGCTCTCTGCTAGACTGCTGGTTGGGAACTCCGAAGTGGAAATCAGATGCGAAAAATATTTTATGGGCTGACATTGGTTCAAAAGTACATAAATTTTGTTTTCAGCTTCTTACATCTCAAATCCAATTACTAAAAAACAATTGACTGGGTTCTGACTATAAATAGGTACGCTTATTCTATTTTTGACCAACTAATCTATTGTCATATGAAGCCAATACAAAGAATTTTCCTTGCTGCAGCTTTATTGATTCATCCATTTAACAGCATAGCACAACATACAAGTCCTAATACCAATTCAATGAACTACCCAAATACGAATAAAGTTGATGTTTCTGATACCTATTTTGGAACTACTGTTAAAGATCCATACCGATGGCTGGAAGATGATCGTTCAGCAGAAACAAAAGACTGGGTTGAAGCTGAAAATAGGACAACTCAAAATTTTCTTGCCAGAATCCCCTTCCGGACTGCGATTAAAAAACGCATTGAAAATCTCTGGAATTACGAAAAGTTTACTGCTCCATTCAAAGAAGGAGACTATACCTATTTCTATAAAAACGATGGTTTACAAAATCAGTATGTTCTTTATCGTCAAAAGGATAAGAGTAAAGCAGAGGTCTTTCTGGATCCGAATTCCTTCTCAAAAGATGCTACTACTTCACTTGCAGAAATAGAATTTACAAAAGACGGAGGCATGGCTGCGTATCAGATCTCGGAAGGAGGATCGGATTGGAGAAAGGTGATTGTCATAAAAACTTCAGATCATTCAGTTGTTGGAGACACACTATCCGATGTTAAATTTTCAGGTCTGGCCTGGAAAGGAAATGAAGGTTTCTATTACTGCAGTTATGATAAACCGAAAGAAGGAAGCCAGCTTTCCGGACTTACCCAGCATCATAAACTCTATTTCCATCATATAGGTACCTCACAAAATGAGGATCAGCTCATATTCGGAGGGGATCAAACTCCCCGCCGTTATATTGGCGCCAGACTTACAGAAGACCAACGCTTTTTGGTCATCACTGCTGCAGAATCCACATCAGGAAATGAACTTTATATTCAGGATCTGTCAAAAGCAGGCAGCCCTATAATTAAGGTAGTGGATAATTTCAATGGTGATCACAATGTGATTGATAATGAAGGCAGCAAAATTTATGTCTATACTAATCTGAATGCTCCAAATTATAAAGTAGTAAGCTTTGATATTTCAAATCCCGGAGTGGAAAACTGGAAAGACCTCATTGCAGAAACTGAGAATGTTCTTACTGCCGGTACAGGAGGAGGCAGAATATTTGCAAATTACCTGAAAGATGCCACTTCCCTTGTAATGCAATACGATATGAATGGAAAGCTTGAGCGAACTGTTACTCTGCCAGGTGTAGGTTCGGCAAATGGGTTTTATGCTAAAAGAACAGAGAAAGAATTATACTACACTTTTACTTCATATATCTTTCCTCCTGCAATTTTCAGATACAATATTGCAAGTGGTCAGTCTATGGAATACAAAAAAGCAGGTGTTGAATTCGATCCCTCAAAATTTGAATCAAAACAGATTTTCTATACCTCAAAAGACGGAACTAAAATTCCGATGATCATTACCTATAAAAAAGGAATAGAACTGAATGGCAAAAATCCAACTCTTTTGTATGGATACGGCGGATTCAGCGTGAGTCTGACACCGGCTTTCAGCACTTCAAACATCATACTTCTTGAGCAGGGCGGGATATATGCCGTTCCAAATCTCCGCGGCGGCGGTGAATATGGCGAAAAGTGGCATATGGCCGGAACCAAAATGAATAAACAAAATGTATTTGACGATTTCATTGCAGCTGCTGAATACCTGATCAGGAATAAATATACCTCTAAAGAGTACCTCGCCATTGCAGGAGGATCTAATGGTGGATTACTGGTAGCTGCCGTCATGACCCAGAGACCTGAGCTGTTCAAAGTAGCATTTCCTGCAGTGGGTGTTCTCGACATGCTCAGATACAATAAATTCACTGCCGGGGCTGGCTGGGCATACGATTACGGAACTGCTGAAGAATCAAAAGAAATGTTTGATTATCTCTTGAAATACTCTCCTTACCATGCTTTAAAGCCCGGTGTTGCTTACCCTGCTACCCTTATTACCACTGCAGATCATGACGACAGGGTTGTGCCGGCACATTCATTCAAATTTGCAGCAAGATTACAGGAATATCACAAAGGCGCTGATCCGGCGCTGATCAGGATAGAGACCAATGCAGGCCATGGTGCAGGAAAACCCACCATTAAGATCATTGAAGAACAGGCAGATAAATGGGCCTTTATGCTTTATAATATGGATCTGGGTTTAAAATAAAGGTTGTGAGTTATCTGTTATGAGTTGCGCGTTTCCTGATAAACATAACAGATATCTCTACTTTCCAAAATTGGCAGAATAATCCTCTCCGGGCTTCCCGATAGATTTATAGGTTCCTTCACCATTTAGTATGGAAGCCAGGACTGACTTATTTGAAATTACCTTCAGTGACTCATTCAGGTCATTATCATACTTGAAGTTCTGTTCAAGCCGTCCCTTCTCAAAATAATAGCGGGATACTATTTCACCTTCGAGCACTTTTTTGATCTCCTCCTTAAACGCGATCAGATCATTCTTTTTACTGTGTGATACTTTTGCTTTCAGAGCATCAAACTCCGGCTTCAGATCTCCGATCTTGTTCTCCTTCTCAGCCTCATCGCGCAATTCATTCAGCAGTTTTTCTACCCGTGTATTATAGTTATAGTCCTTTTTAGAAAGAAAATTTATAAAATCATCATATTCAGCATCACTAAGCTTAAAGTTCCTGGCATCAGAGATGCTGGCTTTCCTGTTACGGTATTGTGTAGCATAATCAAACACCAGGTATCTGGAAGCCAGGGTCTGGGTGATGAGACTATATTTCAGCGGCTTAACAAAGATATCCGGGAAGATTCCGCTACCATCATAAACAGATCTTCCGGATTTAGTCTTATACTCTGTGATCAGCGAATCTGCAACCTTTACAACCATTCCATCCACGTCGCGATGTGTATAATCAAGGGCCTGAATGCAGCGGCCTGATGGGGTATAATATTTTGCTACCGTTACCTTTACCAGACTGTTGTAGGGCAGATTAAATGTTTGCTGCACCAGTCCTTTGCCAAAGCTCCGCTGCCCGATAACTACGGCTCTATCCAGATCCTGCAGTGACCCGGCAACAATTTCAGAGGCGGATGCTGATCGGTTATTAACCAAAACAACCAATGGAAGATTGGGTTCTACCGGAGTGCTGAAGGTATTGTATGTGATTGATTTTTCACGATTGCGGCCTTTTTGTATGACCACAGTTACTCCCTTATCCACAAATAGATTCACAATTTTAACCGCTTCCTGAAGGATACCGCCACCGTTATAACGAAGATCCAGTACCAGGCCATTCAGGTTATTTTTTTTGAGATCTGCCAGAGCATCTTTTACTTCCTGAGCTGAATTTTCAAGAAATTTATCCAGTTTGATGTATCCAACATTATCGGCAAGCATCCCGTAATACGGTACATTATCCTGTCTGATCTCCTCGCGGGTTAGGTTCAGTTCGGCAGGTTTTGGTGCACCCGGACGCTGAACAAGCAGCTTTACGGGAGTTCCCTTTGAGCCTTTTAGCATTGAACTAACCTGTTCGTTGGTTTTTCCTTTCAAAGAAACCCCGTTAATTTCGAGAAACTCATCCCCGGCACGGATATCTGCTTTCTGAGCAGGAAAACCTGCATAAGGCTCAGCTACAATTACTTTCCCCGCCCTGTTTGAGATCGTTGCACCAATTCCGCCATATTGAGTACTGACATACTTCAGTTTATAATCTTCAATATCTGATTCAGGGATATATTCTGTATACGGATCCAGCTCTTCAAGCATGGCATCAATACCGTTTTTCATCATCTCTGAAGAGTTGACATCATCCACATAATTGATGCTCAATTGTTTATAAACCGCAGCAAATATGTCCAGGTTTTTGGACACCTGAAAAAGATCTTCAACAAATGAAAACGATAAAATTGAAATAATTACTGCCCCGAGTAGAACTGCCTTTCTGAGTTTTGACTTTGCAGGGCCTGAATTGTCCGGTTTATTCATACTTTAAAATTACGATTAATAAATATACGAAAACCTTCCCTTTTTACAGGATCAGAGATTGGGATAAAAATCCGGGACATAAGATTTGATCGGGGGGGAGATCAGCCTATAACCGGTTTGTATCCAGGTGAAGCATACCCTTTTTCAGGGTAAATACCACATATTCACGTTTTCGGTTTAATCTACTCATCAGCCGCGTGATTAATTCTTCTTCCTGACCCTGCTGGTATGCCAGATCTTCTTCACTAAGATTGTTATACTTGCGTTTAACTTTTAATTTCAAACGATCCCATTCTGAATTACTTATGCTGATCTCTGCCATGGTTTAAATTTGTACAAAATTAAATTTTATCATGACAATTTTCAAGCTAATTAATAGAAATGCACGAAGGCAACATTTTGGTATAAATGTTGTTTATATAGTTGAACTATTTAAACTTAAAACATTATGAAAAAGATCATACTGGCCGCATCCCTTTTGTTCATATCAGGCATGACGGCAATGGCTCAACTACCATCATTTACTTTTGGCATTAAGGGGGGTGTAAATTATTCATCACTAAAAACAAAGAATGACCTCACTGACGAAAACAGTATTATGGGTTACCAGGCAGGAGTATTCTCAAGAATAGGCGCTGCAGGGATCTATCTTCAGCCGGAATTGTATCTGGGGAGTAAGGGAAATGAATTCATTAGTATTAAAGATAACAGCAATAATGAAATAACGGCAAATGGAAATGTGAAATTTACCACACTTGACCTGCCGCTGTTGCTCGGGACTAAGATCGGACCCAGCAAACTCAATCTGCGTTTTATGGCCGGTCCGGTCGTATCTTTTATCGTTGATGAAAATACCACCTTCGATTCAGCATATCAGGGTGTAACAGATTTTGGAAATTATAAGAAGCAAACCCTGGGATTACAGGCAGGAGCGGGCGTTGATCTGGGCAACCTGACTGTTGACCTGCGCTATGAAGCCGGCTTAAGTAATGTGAGCCAGAGTGAAAAATATAGTCAGAAGCAAAATTTATTTCACCTGGGTGTTGGAATCAAACTATTTTAATCCCTTGCATAATTTTTATTTTATAAAGAAAATCTTTGTCGAACGACAAAGATTTTTTTACTTTAAATGAGTTTAAATTCCCTCATTATAAGTTTTAAAGCTTATATTAAAGCTTTAAAACAGACGTAAAATCTTAAGATAGAATGAAGGAAATTATTGTTGGCGGGATGTTAAAAAAAGAACGCCATGCCTATATTATAAAACAGCTGAATTTACACAACAAGGTTCTATCTTCAGATCTGAGTTTACAACTGAAGGTTTCTGAAGATACTGTACGGCGGGATTTAAATGAACTGGCTGAAAATGGGAAAATTCTTAAAGTACACGGCGGAGCACTGTCAAAATCCTTTCATTTTCCATACAAGGAAATTGAGATCTACGCTCAGGAATCAAAAAGAGAAATAGCAAAGAAGGCGATAAGCCTGATCACGGAAGGTATGATCGTTCTCACAGGCGGGGGAACAACCATGCTTGAAATGGCACGATTAATTCCGGATACTCTCGAAGCGACCTTTTTTACAATCAGCCCTCTGGTGGCGCTCGAGCTGGCAGAAAAGAAGTTACTGACCGTTATAATTATCGGAGGTGAATTAAGCAAAAGTTCACAGGTGAATATGGGGTCGAAAGCCGTAGGTGAATTGTCTGAGATCACTGCAGACCTATGCTTCCTTGGTGCCAATGGGATCTCCGTTAAAGAAGGTATAAGTGATTCGGACTGGGAAGTTGTACAGGTTAAGAAAGCTATGATCAAAAGTTCTGCAAGATCCGTGATCATGTGCATCAGTGAAAAACTCAACTCGGTTCAAAAAATGAAGGTTTGTGGCCTGAACTCTATTGATTATTTAATTACAGACATTAACCCGGCAGATCGCAAGCTCATGGGATATCAAAAGCATGCCAAAGTAATCTGAAGGCAGCTTAAAAACGATTGGGTACAAAAAGGTTGTAAGCAGAAAGCATGGATTCTATTATTTAAGCAACCCAAATGAGCCGGTGTAAGCTTCCCTGTAATTGCAAAGTAGAGCCAAACAATCTGGACAAGGATGTCTTTGCCTTAGTGGAAACCCAGGATGGCACCATCCTGCATACCGCCCTTGTTTATTCGGTGTTGCTTGAACGAAACGTTCGGATAGCTCATCTGCAAACCAGCAATGAAAAAGAGAAAACGGGTTACAAACTTTATTTCTGCACAGACATTGAAATGGATGCCGCACGTATCCTGCACTATTACAGGAGCTGTTTCCAGATTGAGTTCCTTTACCGGGATGCTAAACAACATACTAGATTAAACGATTGCCAGGCCAGGAGTGAAAATAAATTGTATTTTCAGTTCAATGCAGCTTTATCAGCAAACATTATTGCCAAAGCCATGCATTGGATAAGCATACCCGGGGAGCAACGAAAAGCCTTCTCGATGAATGATATTAAAACCATGAACCACACTGCTTTACTGCTTGAACGTTTTTTTACCATGTTCGGGCTAACCCACACTTGACTAAAAATCAGAAGCATGTCAAAGAACTTATTTACTATGGCACTATTGCCGCTTAATTGATTAACGAACTATTGTTTTAATAAAAGCATGAAAAAGGCAATTTTTAAATCGAAAATTGCCTTTTTTCATTCATATCTGCATGAGCTCAAAACTTAATTTTGTAGCTCATTACTAAAAATCAATTATGAGACGACCTCTTTTTATTTCATTTTGTCTCGTTATGAAAATTACCAGCCCGTAGTTTGTGTAAGAGTAAATCCTTTTTCTTTGTATTCAATGATCTGGGTCTGACCTATTGGGGCCAGATATGCTCTATCGGTAAACGCGTTACGGTTAGCGGCATTTTCAACAACCCAAAAACCTACCATAGCACTTCCGTTAGTTCCATTATAAGTTACTATAGTACCATCTGCCTTTTTAACCTTTGTTTTATTGACAAAGGCTGTAGTAAGGAAAGCGGGAGCTTCTGTTGCAACAGTTACCCATGGACCTAAGAAATAATCCGGGTTGGTGTTATAATCCATGTTGCGGAGTTTTTTCCAGCGTTTGATATCCAATAACCTGGTATGCTCATAGACAAACTCCATACGTCTCTCACGACGGATCTCCCAGATCAGTGCCGGCACATCTGATTCGCGGGAGGGATCATTAGGCAATGCGGCAAGTGACATTGGAGCAGTTTTCTTAATCCCTTTAGTGATAGCTGCTGCGTCCAGCGGCCGGTTGCGTATGGCATTGATAGATTTGTCGATATCCCCTTGGGTAACCGCTGTTCCGCCTAAATACTGAGCTAAAACCGCTTTTGCCTCAATCCAATTCAGAACAACTTCTGCTAAACGGATGACAGGTGCATCACTTGTATTGGTATTGCTACCCCAGGTAGCAGGATAGGCTTTTCCGATAAACGTTATAGCTTCTCTCGATGCAAACTTATATCCATAAAGCAAGGTAGCAGCTGGTGTATGAGCTCTGTCTATAAAAGATGCTTCGAAACGCGGATCACGGGTTTTCGCCAGATCCGGAATGGAGAAACTGCTGGCATTTGGAACAGCAGAATTTTGCCAAACGTTTCCATCATTCACAATGAATGATT
>JBAZCD010000072.1:0-9507 GCA_041671205.1 Pedobacter sp. | reverse complement strand
AACTTTCTTTCTAACGAGCCAGAGAAGGCAAAATTACTGCTTCAGCCGCTTTCTTCTGAAGAAGTATTGACTATGCCAGGCTACTTTAAGAAGGATCCTGATGCAGCGATTTATACGAGAAAACCCTTGTCAGATAAATTTTATGATGATTTAGCGGATGTGAAGGCGGTTGCAGATTTCAGGAAAGCACTTAATGCAGAATCTGCACTAAATGAGTCTGAAGTAGATGATTTTAAGGGAAGAACCTTAATTCAATTATCTACTGTAAGCAGTAAAATGGCCTATGATAAGCTTGTAATTAACATTAAAGCAGGCAGTTTGGTTTCCCTCGTTTTTAAAAATCCTGATGAGATGCCTCATAACGTCGTAATCACTAAACCCGGTTCCATTGAGATTGTTGGAAAAGCGGCCGATGCCATGGCAGGTATGAAAGATGCTTATGCTAAGAATTTTGTTCCGGCTATTCCCGAGGTACTCTATTCAACCCCGCTGGTTGCAACCGGTGGTACTTTCCGGCTTGATTTTAAGGCTCCAGGCAAACCTGGTGAATATCCGTTTATCTGTACTTTTCCGGGACATTGGCGGATCATGAAAGGGCTGATGAAGGTGAATTAGGTGGAGATAAGTAGCCTTTGGGTATTGAGCTTCAGGCGATCAGCCATGAGCAATCAGCTTGAAATCTAAAAAATCAATACCATAGCCCATATCTCATGCCCCATAGCAAAATAATGATCAACTACCATTAAAAAACATTAATTATACAGGATAAAGGAGTCCTTGCGATATGAAGCCGTATCCGGGCAATTCACCTAAGTATCATGTTTTGTTGCTAAATACGAAATTTCTGTTTAAGTTTAAATTAACTTTCTTACATACATATTAACATTGGCTTTGCCACGAGAATCTGAGACTTAGGGTGAAACTGGCCTCAATTGCCAGATTTACTGTAGGATTTAATTATACCGGTGAGTTTTTAAGTGTACTCAATGGATAATATTTCTAAAAAACAGTATTTGAATTTCCGGATGTTGAACAGGTTGCTGTCTTACAGTATTCCGGTATGCTTTCTGCTCGCTGTTTTCTTATTGTTTAATGGAATTTATACAGAACTTCTTAACTATTCTGATCTTACAAACCGCACAGATAAGGTTTATACCAACTTCAGGAATTTGGGTGGCGAGGTGGATAAAGCTACTACCGGAAATACGGAATTGCTTGAGACCAGCAGTAATCTGAATGGCCTGGCTCTTTTTTTTACAGATAGCCAATCAGTAATAAAACAATTGGAACTGTTGAAAGCAACTGTTAAGGACTCGGTTAATATAAGAATTGCCCATAAGTTGGATAAAGAGATCCGGGCAGAACTTCCCTGGCTTCTTGAGAGGAATGTTTTGGGTACTGATGTTCAGGAAAGTAGAGATTCTCATATTGCGGTATTACAAAATATCAATGCGCTGATTGACAGTGGGAGTAAAAGAACTGGTTTTTTGTTGGATAGCAGGCGCCAGGAATTTGAAAAGTCGCTTCGGAATCTCAAGTTAGGCATATTTATGTTTTTCGGGCTTTCCATTGTTTTATTGGTTTACACAAGCTATCGCCTTATTAAAGAGAGGGTAAAGACAAAGATTAAAGAAAATGAGCTGGAAAAAAGCGAAAAACGTTTCCGAACGCTTGTTGAGAAGAGCGCTGACATAATAGCGATGCTGGATAGAAAAATGGCGCCTATATACCATAGCCCTTCAGCCGAGCGCTTTCGCGGATATAATCCGGATGATGGCAAGAAGGCAATCGAAATGGATGATGTTCATCCTGAAGATAAGCAAAGACTTGGAGATGTTATAAATCTGGTAAATTCTGAGCCGGGTAAAGTTGTTGATGCTTTGTTCAGAGTAAGACATAAATCGGGACATTATTTATGGCTTGAAGGAACCTTTGTGAATTTGCTCCATGATCCTGATGTAGGAGCAATAGTTGCCAATATGCGGGATATTACTGAACGTAAAAAGGCTGAAGATGACCTGAGAAAAAGCATTAAAGAAATTTCTGATTATAAATATGCTCTGGATGAATCATCTATTGTCGCTATTACTGATCAAAAGGGAATTATCGAACATGTTAATGATAATTTCTGCAAAATATCAGGTTACACCAGAGAGGAACTCATTGGGAAAGATCACCGCATAATAAATTCAGGACACCATCCGGGGGAGTTTATCCGTGACTTATGGAAAACCATCGCTAATGGCAGCATATGGAAAGGTGAATTAAAAAACAAGGCGAAAGATGGTACATACTATTGGGTAGATACTACCATAATCCCTTTCCTCAATTCTGCTGGAAAACCGTATCAGTATATAGTTATTCGTTCTGACATAACACTACGTAAACAGGCAGAGGAAGAATTGCACTGGAAAACAGGACAGATCGAGGATATTCTTGAGCGGATTGATGAGGGATTTATAGCATTGGACAAACAGTTCAGATACACCTATGCAAACAAACAGATCGGAAAAATGACCGGACGTGAGCCTGCCTCACTGATCGGGAAACATGTTTGGGACGAATTCCCGGAGGCAGTGGGATCTGCCACCTATAAAGCGTTCGAGCGGGCCTTTAAAGAGCAGTGCTATTTGTGTGAGGTTGATCATTATCTTCCTCTGGAGCTTTGGCAGGAAAATCACATCTATCCTTCAGCAGATGGTATTGTCGTTTTTATCCGGGATATCAGCCTGCAAAAGAGACATGAACAGGAAATTAATTCCGCCTACCAGCGGCTTGCCTTCCATTTTACGAATACTCCAATGGGTGTGATAGAATGGGAACCAGACGGGAAGGTAATACAATGGTCGGAGCAGGCCGGGACCATTTTTGGCTGGCAAGCCGGAGAGGTAGTAGGCAGAAATTTTTCTCACCTGGATCTCAGCCTGCCAGAACAGGCTGCTGTTGATGATCAACTAGTCCGGAAGCTTCTCAATGGCGAGTTGGAACGTGTCATTGGCAGTACGAAGAATAAAACCAAAACAGGCAGTATTATTCATACTGAATGGTACAATTCTGTTTTGAAAAATGATGAGGGAAAAGTGATATCTATCGTTTCATTTGTGAATGATGTAACCACCAGAAAAGAAGCTGAACTGTTAATTGTCAACCTGAATGAAGAATTGGAAAATAAGGTGCTTGCCCGTACAGAACAGCTTGAACAGGCTAACAGGGATCTGGAAGCTTTTTCCTATTCTGTTTCACATGATTTAAGGGCACCTTTAAGGGCTGTAAATGGCTTTTCGACGATGCTGTATGAACTGTATCGCGACAAACTGGACGAACGTGCCGAACGATTAATGACTACCATTGTATCAAGTACAGTGAATATGGGAATGCTGATAGATGACCTGCTTAAATTTTCGCGTCTTGGACGAAGGGAATTGAATATTCAGCCGGTTAATATGGATACCCTTGTCAGGGAATGTGTCCGGGAAATAAGGTTGTCTGATCCGGCACTAAATACTGAAATTGAAATAGAAACTTTGCCGCCATGCCTTGGAGATCAACTGGTACTCAGGCAGGTATGGATGAACCTGATCGGTAATGCAGTAAAGTACTCCTCTAAAGTGGATTCGCCGCGGATATCAGTTACTTTTAAAGAAGCCAAACAAAAAGTTACCTATATTATTGAAGACAATGGCGTTGGGTTTGATATGCAGTATATTGATAAACTTTTTGGAGTTTTTCA
This sequence comes from Pedobacter sp., assembly GCA_041671205.1. Lineage (GTDB taxonomy): Bacteria > Bacteroidota > Bacteroidia > Sphingobacteriales > Sphingobacteriaceae > Daejeonella. The sequence goes on along the minus strand of JBAZCD010000072.1, from coordinate 5,777 downwards.
ACGCCTTCACAGGCAGTCGGAGTTTGAAGGTACTGGAATTGGTCTCGCCATTGTAAAAAGAATAATTGATAAACACAATGGAAAAGTGTGGGCTGTGGGCGAAACAGGTAAGGGAGCAACATTTTATTTCACACTATTAAAATACCATAAACCATGATTAAAGAAGTAGAAATTTTATTGGTTGAAGACAGTGATGTCGATGCAGAATTAACCATCTGGTCTTTAAACAAGATTAATCTGGGAAACAAGCTTTTTCATGTCAGGGATGGGAGTGAAGCTTTGGATTTTATTTTCAAGCGGGGAGTCTATGAAGGTATGAAATCTGCAAATCCTAAGGTAATTCTCCTTGATATTAAAATGCCTAAGGTGGATGGAATTGAGGTACTTAGACAAATTAAAGAGAATAAGGAAACAAGCACGATTCCGATCGTAATTATGACATCTTCCCGGGAAGAGCAGGATATAATCAACAGTTATAATTTCGGAGTCAACAGCTATGTGGTTAAACCGGTTGAATTTGGAAACTTTGCAAAAGCGGTAAGTGAACTGGGTTTGTACTGGCTGATAACAAATCATGTGCCCGGTAAATGATGTCATATTCCAAAAATAAAATTCGCATTCTTCATCTTGAAGATCTTCCTGCAGATGCTGAGCTGGTTAAATGGCAGCTCTGGAAGGGGAATTTCGATTTTGAAATTGTGCTTGTAGATAACCGTAAAGACTATCAGGATGCCCTTCATAGCTTTTCTCCTGATGTTATTATATCAGACCATTCGCTTCCGTCTTTCAACTCAATAGACGCGCTGATCTTAAAAAAAGAATGGAAACCTGATATTCCGTTTATTTTGGTTACCTCTACAGTTTCTGAAGAATTTGCAGTTAGGGTAATGAAGGAGGGAGCTTCTGACTACATTCTGAAGGATCGTCTGGAAAGACTGCCATCATCTGTAATAAATTGTATCGAAAAATTCAGGGCTGAACAGGACAAAATTAAGGTTCAGAAGCAATTGCTGGAATCCAGAGCTAATCTTAAAGCTATCCTGGATAATACTGATACCGGATATATTTTGATATCCCCGGAGTTGAAAGTAGCTTCATTCAATCAGCGGGCAGTCGAACTGGTTCAATCTCAGTTTGGCAAACCACTTACGAAAGGGATTTTTGTACCGGATTTTTTCAGGGAAGACCGGAAACATCGGATTACCGAAATATTGAATAAGGCAATGCTTGGGGAGAAGATTGAGTATGAAATCAGTTATGCCCAGCCTGACAGATCATACCGCTGGTTTTTTGTTAGTTATGCAGGAATTTCGGACGCTGAAAATAAAATACTGGGAGTGATCATGTCTATTACAGATATTAACAGAAGAAAACTTTCCGAGATTGAAAAGGACCTGATTACCACCGACCTCATAAAGCGTAATTCGGCGATGGAACAGTTCTCTTACATTGTTTCCCATAATTTGAGAGCTCCGGTATCAAGCATACTCGGGCTGGAATATCTTCTCAGGGACGGGGGCTTAAATGAAGAGGAGAGCAAGGAAATCCATAATGCTTTAACAGTTGCAACAGCCAACCTGGATACTATCGTTAAAGATTTAAATGAGATTCTCCAATTAACACAATATGCCAGTGAGCAGCTATCGGATGTATCGCTGCCAGAATTGATTGGAGGTATTGAATCAGCAATAATCCATTCCATTGAGAAGGAACAGGCAAATCTGATCTGCGATTTTGCTTCAGTAAACTCTGTGAAAGCTACCCGGAGTAACTTATATAGTATTTTTTATAACCTGATCGTAAATAGCATTAAATTTCACAGAAAGGGTGTTCCGCCTATAATCAGGATTATAGCTAAAAGAGACGGCGATATGATATTATTCTCTGTAAAGGATAATGGTCAGGGTATCGACCTTGATAAACATGAAAAAAGTCTTTTCGGACTTTATAATACATTTAATACCACTTCAAGTGGACGTGGAATGGGCTTATTTATGGTTAAAACACAGGTAGATTTGCTCAATGGAATGATTACTGTCTCCAGTAAAGAGGGCGAAGGGACTGAGTTTCTGATTTCGTTTCCTGATCCGGCTCTAAATGGTGCTCAAATTAGCAGCATTTGAACGGTTTTAATCCTCTCTGAATTATTTTCATTTCAGCCATACTTCCTTGCTTTTTATCATATTATAGATCGTAGATTTTCCGATATCCAATTTTTCGGCAACACGGACAACATTATTGTCATATTTCTCCAGAAAATATTGAATAATACGAATGGTGTAATCCTTCATGGTAGTTTCAGATGCGAGCAGGTTGTCCTCAGCTTTCGCATTTGCAAAAACAATATCGGATGAAGTGATTTGAGGTCCTTCACTCATCACTGCCGAAAGGTCGATAACAGCTTTCAATTCTCTGATGTTTCCAGGATAGGCATAATTCAACAGTTTATTCTTTGCGCCATTGTCAAGTACTTTCAACGGCATTTTGTTTTCCTGACAAAATTCTTCCAGAAAGTATTTAGCAAGCAGGAGGATGTCATTATCACGGTCTCTTAATGGCGGAAGTTCAATCGGCATTCCAATGATACGGTAATAGAGGTCTTCCCTGAATTTACCGGACTCTACCTGCTTGGCAAGATTTTTATGTGTGGCTACAATCAGCCTGACATCCAGCTTAATTATTTCATTTCCACCAACTCTGGTCATCTCCCGCTCTTGTAATACCCGCAATAATTTGCTTTGGAGACTCATATCCATCTCACCGATCTCGTCCAGAAATAAAGTGCCTTTATTGGCACTCTCAAATTTCCCGGTTTTGCGGGTTAAAGCCCCTGTAAAAGCCCCCTTTTCATGGCCAAAAAGCTCACTTTCAAGCAGCTCAAATGGGATAGCCGACATATTGAGCGCAACGAATGGTTTTTTCATCCGATCAGAATTGTAATGTATTGCTTTCGCAACCAGTTCCTTGCCAGTCCCAGTCTCACCTGTGATCGATACATTGATGTTCGTTTTAGCAGCTTTTCCCAATAGCGTGAAGATTTTCTTTATAGCAACTGAGTTGCCCTGGATTATTTTATCAAGCGTATACTTCTGACCAAGTTCATCACGAAGGGTTTCAACTTCTTCTTTTAAATCCTGGTGTTCCCGGATCCGTATTACTGCATTCCATAACAGATCCTTGGTATGATCATCTTTTACAAGGTATTCAGCAACACCCATTTTTAGTAAACTGACTGCTGTTCCAACTTTTTCCTGCCCGCTGATAACAATTACAGGTACTGAGGCATTAAGGCCTCTTATCCTGGTAAATAGTTGCTCACCGGTCATATCCGGAAGGGAATAATCTATAGTGATAAGGTCGGGTTTGAGGTGAAGATTATCCAGGCAATCTTTGGCAGAACCGAAGCGGCTGATGTGGTAATCAGGGTTTAACGTAAGATGATATTCCAGGATCTCTCCATACCAGGGATCATCTTCGATTATAAAAATATGATAATCTTCCATAGGCAGTACTTCCTATTATAAATATATGCAATGAGCGGCAATATTATCCGGTAAATAACAATTCTTTATGGGAAACAGGTTCCTGCGGGCTCAATTAACAACTAAACCTCTCTTCTGTGGCTTAGGCAGTGAGGTATAAGTCCGAAATTCCAAATTTTGGAATCACTTTCCATAACTCGGAACAATTACCAACTTCCTTATTACATAACTATTTGTTAATCAAGTAATTAATTTGAAGGCATGTCTATTGTAAACCAGAGTTAACTGGCTGTTAGAGCCTGTGATAAGCTAACTGGAAGGTATTTTTCAAAACTTGATTATCCATGGGAAACCGGATATTTTCGAAATCAGAATATTTGCATCTGAATTGGATCTATGCCATAAGCAGGTGCTTGTTCTATAGCTGTGTTCTTCCCATTAACCCGAATACTTCTTTGTTCCCGGCAAGTATATCTCTTAGGAATATTCTGACAGGAGCTATCATATCACTAAACTTGCTGTTTACCATGTCTGGTTGGGGATATTGTGCCGGTAAAGCCCCTGTATTAATCTGTCCAAAGGTATTGGCCAGTGATGCTGATTGGATTTCTGTCCAAGGTGAAGTTCTTGTTGATGAGGGAAATTCAATCACTGAAAAGGGTTTTATTTATAGTACAGGTCATGGTGCCGATCAAAAAATCAGTGCAGGATCGGGCCTGGGGACTTTTACCGTCAAGCTAACAAATCTGAAAAAGGATAAAACCTATTTCATTACCCCGTATGCAATCCATACTGAAGGATTAACCTATGGTTCTTCAATTGAAGGGAAAGCGCTGAGTGCCCCGGTATTCATCAGCAAGATTATGCCAACTGCGAATTATGGTGAAATCTATCAATCAGTCATTAAGGTTCAGTCACAAGGCAATCTGGAAACCAAAGTTACAGCTATCAAGAAACCCGAATGGCTGACATTACGTTCAGAATCGGAGGTTCAGACTTTTGCCGGAAGCGGAAGAACTGACGCGGTCAATGGCCCGGCACCATCGGTCTCTTTCCGTGCACCTTATGCACTTGCTTCAGATACAAGCGGGAATATTTTTGTTGCCGATCAGCTTGGCCAAAATATCTGTAAGATCAGTTCCTCTGGGGAAGTTAGTCTGTTTGCGGGAGGAAATGAGTCAGGATATCAAAACGGTACGGGTAACGCAGCCCGGTTCAATTCACCTTCCGGGATTGCCGTTGATCCATCGGGGAATGTTTATGTTTCAGACCAGAACAACCACTGTATAAGAAAGATTACACCATCCGGACTTGTATCAACTTTGGCGGGTAATGGTTCACCAGGTTATACCAATGGCGCTGGGGATATAGCCCGATTTAAATACCCTGCAGGGCTTGCGGTTGATAGTCGGGGATATGTTTATGTGGCCGATCGCGGGAATAATATCATTCGGATGATCAGTCCGGAGGGAATTGTTTCAACAATTGCCGGTAACAGGACGACAGGTTTTGCTGATGGTCCTGCGGCCAGCACAATGTTCAATGCCCCTACTGGCATTGCAGTCAGTAGTTCAGGTGATATTTTTATTGCTGATCAGGTAAATAACAGGATTCGCAAAATAGATACTTCAGGCCAGGTAAGTACCATTGCCGGGAGCGGCACATTTACTTATGTGGATGCACAAGGTAAACTTGCCGGTTTCCGTTACCCTACCGGGATAACTATGGGCAGCGATGGGAGCTTATTTATAACAGATCAGCTTAACCACAATGTCAGACGAATCAGTAAGGATGGGATGGTAAGCACTGTTGCAGGGACTGAGCCCGGATTTTCAGAAGGAGCAGGCAGTTCCGCAAAATTCAGAAATCCGTCTGGCATCTGTACCGGGCCTTCAGACGAACTATATATTGCCGATTTTTATAATTACAGGATCAGGAAAATTATCAATGATCCGGTTCTTGTTGGAACACCCGCTAAATCAGATGTTGGATCATTTGAGGTGATTTTAGCCGCAACAAATGAGGCCGGTACAACAATCCAAAGTATTAATTTGGTAGTTCAGGACGTGTTGCCACCCCAATTAATTTCTTTCAGTCCGGCAAACGGGGCCACTTCCGTTTCCCGTTCTCCAGATTTGATGTTAACATTTGATGAGGAAGTATTTCTGAATGATACCGGATCCGTTGAAGTATTTAAAGGTTCAGAAATTCTGAAAAAACTTGATTTGAAAATACCTGATCAGCGTGTAAAACTTATTCTGTCTCCTGATCGTAAATCGCTGCAAATTGAGGATA
>JBAZCD010000071.1:0-9568 GCA_041671205.1 Pedobacter sp. | reverse complement strand
TAACGAGACATTCCAGCCATGCCACTTTCTTTGTGCTCGGTACATTCTAAAATAACCTGAACTCTATTACCTTTCTTAGCCATTGTATTATTTTTTGTTTTACGTGATACGTGATACGTGATACGTTCTCTACGTAGAACGTAATACTTAGAACGTACTACTTATATGTATCCTTTTTTAAGGAATTTGTTAATTACGGCAGTGATGCCATTTTTACTGATGGTTTTAATGGCTGAAGCAGAAACTTTCAACGTAATCCATCTGTCTTCTTCTGGGATGTAAAACTTTTTTACATGCAGGTTAGGATAAAATTTACGCTTGGTTTTTACGTTCGAATTGGAAACGTTGAAACCGTTCATCGCCATTTTTCCTGTTAAATCACAAATTCTCGACATGACTCTATGTGTATCTATTTATTTAAATTCAAATCTTTAAAGGGTTTGCAAATATCGGGAGAAAAAATCAGATACGCAATACTTTATCAATAAATTTAGATATTCATTTTAAATGTGCCCCTGCTTCCCGTGTTTGTGTAATTTTTTTGCATCTATATTAGGCTAACAGGTCTGAATATGATATAATTGTACTCTGAAAATATAATTTACTGAACAACAACAAAAAAATGGATCTTCGTATTAATTCCTTTGACGATTACAAACGCGTTTATGACTACAGTGTAGCAGAACCGGAGAATTTCTGGGCTGAGGTGGCCGATACCTTTTACTGGCAGAAAAAATGGGACAGGGTTCTGGACTGGAACTTTACTGAACCCAATGTGAAATGGTTTAGTGGCGGAAAGTTAAACATAACGGAGAATTGCCTTGACCGTCATCTTGAGAAGAGTGCTGATAAAACGGCAATGCTTTGGGAGCCGAATGATCCGGAAGAACATTACAGGTCATTCACTTATAAAGAACTTCATTTTAAAGTAGTCCAGTTTGCCAATGCATTGAAGAACAATGGTGCTAAAAAAGGAGACAGAATCTGTATCTATATGCCTATGGTTCCGGAGCTTGCCATTGCGGTTTTGGCCTGTGCACGGATCGGAGCAATTCACTCAGTAGTATTTGGAGGCTTTTCTGCTCAGTCGATTGCTGACCGTATCAACGATGCCCAGTGTAATCTGGTTATAACTGCTGATGGCGGTTTCAGAGGGAATAAAGATATTCCGCTTAAAAATATCATTGATGATGCTATAGTGCAGTGCACTTCAGTTGAGAGAATAATCGTTTTAACCCGTACCCGTACTCCGGTATCCATGATCAAAGGACGCGATGTATGGTGGGAAGATGAGATTAAAAAAGTAGAAACTCAGGGTAATCCCGCCTGTCCGGCCGAGCCGATGGATGCAGAAGATCCATTATTTATATTATATACATCCGGTTCAACCGGAAAACCAAAGGGTGTTGTTCATACCTGCGGAGGTTATATGGTCTATACCGGATACACTTTCAGAACTGTATTCCAGTATCAGCCGGGTGAAATTCACTTCTGTACTGCCGATATTGGCTGGATCACCGGTCATTCCTATATTGTTTACGGACCGCTTTCTCAGGGTGCAACCACACTGATGTTTGAAGGTGTCCCTACCTGGCCGGATGCCGGGCGTTTCTGGGAAATTGTAGACAAATACAAAGTTAACATACTGTATACCGCTCCAACAGCTATCCGCTCATTAATGAGCTTTGGTGAAGGGCCATTGAAAGGAAAAGATCTCAGTTCTCTGAAAAAACTGGGTTCTGTTGGTGAACCGATCAATGAGGAAGCATGGCACTGGTATAATGATAAGATTGGAAAAGGTAAATGCCCGATTATGGATACCTGGTGGCAAACCGAAAATAGCGGAATCATGATCTCACCAATCGCCGGAATTACCCCAACCAAGCCGGGATATGCTACACTTCCTTTACCAGGAGTTCAGCCTTGTCTGGTTGATGAGCAGGGTGTTGAATTAACAGGTAATGATGTGAGCGGAAACCTGTGTATTAAGTTCCCATGGCCTGGTATTATCAGAACAACTTATGGGGATCATGAGCGCTGCCGTCTGACCTATTTCTCTACTTATAAAAATATGTATTTCACAGGTGATGGCTGTTTGAGGGATAAGGATGGATATTACCGCATTACCGGCAGGGTTGATGATGTGATCAACGTATCCGGTCATCGTATTGGTACCGCAGAGGTTGAAAATGCCATTAATATGCATGCTGATGTGGTTGAAAGTGCTGTTGTTGGTTATCCTCATGATATCAAGGGACAGGGAATTTACGCCTATGTAATCCTGGGCTCCTCTACCCATGATCATGATCTGACCAGAAAGGATATTCTTCAAACCGTTGCCCGTATCATTGGTGCGATCGCCAAGCCGGATAAGATCCAGTTTGTTTCCGGTCTGCCGAAAACAAGATCCGGTAAGATTATGCGCAGGATTCTGAGAAAGATTGCTGAAGGTGAAACTTCAAATCTTGGAGATACTTCAACCCTGCTTGATCCCTCAGTAGTGGAAGAAATCAAGAACGGTGCTGCGGATCTGTAAGTATTTTTGTGCTTGGTGATAACACCAGCCACAAAACTACAGGTACTTAGGAGAAGCCCTGCTGGATTATATCAGTAGGGCTTTTTGCTGCATCTCTTTGCCTGGTGTTGTCACCAGCCGATTGCTGTTCATTTTTGCTGGTGTTGTCACCAGTTCATCTTATCTCTGCCTACTGACCCCTTCCCCCTTGGGTCAGTGTTCTCACCAGCCAATGGACCAGATTCCAGGCATAGAAAAATTTCGTAATTTCGCTTCAATGAAAAACGCAAAACCAACCATACTGGTCGTAAATGACGACGGAATTACAGCACCCGGAATTAAGGCTCTCATTGAAGTAATGCAGGACATAGGAAATGTGGTGGTGGTTGCCCCCGATGGCCCTCAGTCGGGGACCGGGCACGCCATTACCATTGCAAAACCGCTGCGCCTTGATAAGGTGGAATTGTATGAAGGAGTGGAGATGTATAAATGTTCGGGTACTCCCGTGGATTGTGTAAAACTCGCAGTAAACAAGGTCTTTAAGGGTAAGAAGCCTGACCTTTGTGTTTCCGGAATTAATCACGGACTGAATAATTCAATTAATGTGCTGTACTCCGGGACCATGTCGGCAGCAGTTGAAGGTGCTATCGAAAGTATCCCTTCCATTGGTTTTTCACTCGACGATTTCGCAAATGATGCTGACTTCAGCCATTGCAAAAAATATATTGAATCCATTACTCATCAGGTACTGAAAAGCGGTCTCCTGCAGGGAACCTTATTAAATGTAAATTTCCCCAGAGGTGCGGGAATTAAGGGGATCAAAGTCTGCAGGCAGGCCAATGCCAAATGGGCTGAAGAGTTTGATGAGCGTACTGATCCGAACAGACGCAGTTATTACTGGCTGACCGGTGTGTTCCAGAATAATGATCACGGTGAAGATACCGACGTGTGGGCGCTGGATAATGGCTTCGTATCGCTTGTTCCTGTGCAATTCGACATGACTGCACATCATGCTATTCCGATTCTGAATACCTGGGATTTGGGGATGTGAGCTATGAGAAATGAGAGAGAGTCGGGAGATTGAGCTTATGAGTTTAATCGGCTCAAAGCCCAAAGCCCATTACCCACTGCCAAATCAATTAGCTACATTTATCTAAATCAGGTTCTGTTGACTTTGTTTATTGAGATTATACCCATTCATGAAATACTACATAATTGCCGGTGAAGCCTCGGGGGATCTGCATGGATCTAACCTGATGAAGGCGCTGAAGATCAAAGATCCGGAGGCTGAGTTCAGGTACTTTGGCGGTGACCTGATGATGGCTGTATCTCCCGGACTGGCGATGCATTATTCTGAAATGGCTTTTATGGGCTTTGTTGAAGTGATTGCCAATTTGAATTCGATCTTCAAAAACATTAAAACGGCAAAGCAGGATATTCTTAGTTTTCAACCTGATGTGGTCATTTTGATCGACTTTCCCGGCTTCAATATGAAGATTGCCAATTTTGCCAAGGACAAAGGGTTCAAAGTCTTTTACTATATCTCACCAAAAGTATGGGCCTGGAATCAGAAGCGGGTACTGAAAATTAAAAAATTTGTCGACCGCATGTTCTGTATCCTGCCTTTTGAAGTGGCATTCTATAAAACATGGGGCATGGATGTCGATTATGTAGGCAATCCAATACTGGATGCGATTTCTTCCAATCCTTTTGACGGATTATTTAAGATCACACATAATCTGGATGTCAGGCCTGTCATTGCTCTTCTTCCGGGAAGCAGAAAGCAGGAACTCGAAAGGGTCTTGCCTGAGATGGTCAGAACAGCAGATCGGTTTCCCGAATATCAGTTTGTAATTGCTGGTGCGCCCTCTTTTAGTGAAGAAGACTATTCAGGTTACCTGGAAGGCAGAAAAATCGCTGTTATTTTTAATGCAACCTATAATCTGCTGCTGAATTCAAAGGCAGCCATTGTAACTTCAGGTACAGCAACCCTCGAAACAGCACTTTTAAAAATACCTCAGGTTGTGGTTTATAAAGGTAATCCGGTATCCATCGCTATTGCCCGTATGCTGGTAAAGATCAAATATATTTCTTTAGTGAACCTGGTTATGGATCAAACCATTGTTAAAGAACTGATCCAGGAAGACTGTAACAGTGCTAAGATCGGGGATGAACTTGACCTGATCCTTAATGACCCGCTCTATCGGACAGAAATACTCATTAATTATGATGAACTGGCCCTTCGGATGGGAGAGCCGGGAGCCTCCGCCCGTGCTGCGGAGCTCATGCAGGGCTATCTCAGAGCCTGATCCATTCCTTTTTATTCTCTGCATTCTTATCCCGGAAAATAAATTATTCATTCCGCACAACCGGGTAGTGCTTTTTTCAGTATGTATTATATAGGTTATTAGATAGTAAACGATAAAATAATCTTCTTAAATTAATAGATTAATTCGGGGGACTATCTCAGTAATTGTTTTGTTACGGCTTTTTTTAACGATTTTTATGTTTCGAAGGCTTCTGTTACTTATTTTACTGAGTGTTGTTGCTAAATATTCTGATGCTCAGGTTGTTACGGAATGTCCGGTGAATATTGGGTTTGAAAACGGCACTTTTCAAAACTGGGATTGTTATATCGGTGAAATTTCGGGAACAGGTGAACGATTTCCAAATGCGATCAGGCCCCCCCGGGTAACGATGAACTTTTCCGGACCTGTTCCCGGGCAGCATACCCTTATCGGACGTGGGACAGGGCAGGATACTTACGGAGAATTTTCGCTTGATGCACCTAATGGTAGTGATTATGTAGTACAGGTGGGTAACGACCTTACCGGAAGGGGTGTAGACCGGATCAGTTATACGATCAATGTACCTTCGAATGTGGAGTCGTATTCAATCATTTTCAGTTATGCGGTTGTGTTTCAAAATCCAGGGCACGAAGCCGATGAACAGCCTAAATTTACCGCGCGGGTTTTTGATCCGATGTCAGATAATACCACCGATTGCGGATCTTTTGAATTTGTATCACAGGGTGGCTTACCGGGATTCAGGTCTTCAGACCGGGATCCGCGGGTATTGTATAAAGACTGGGCACCGGTACTCGTTAATCTGTCAAGCTACCTTGGCCGCACTATTCGTCTGGAATTCACGGCATTCGATTGTTCACGTGGCGGACATTTCGGATATGCCTATATAGATTTTAATGAGAACTGTTCGATCCCGGTAACGGGTAATATAACTTGTCCGGAAACCAATAAGATCACCTTAAAGGCCTTGCCCGGTTTTTTTGGATATCGCTGGTTTAATGCAGAAACTCAGGAGGACCTTGGAAATAGTGACAGTCTTGTGCTTTCGCCTGTGCCGACCGTTGGAACCAAAATAGGTATTGAACTTGTTCCATACCCCGGTCTCGGATGTACGCAAACGCTCTACACGGTTATTAACGGGATGGAAATGAATCTTCGTGATCCGGTCCCCCGATGTATCAGTGTTGATCTTACGGATATTTCACTCAAAGTGGGTAACAGCTCCGACCTTACTTACAGCTACTGGAGGAATGCAGCGGCAACCATCCCTCTGCCCTTTCCCAACAGAGTTGGACAGAGCGGAGTGTACTATGTCAAAGGCATGAGTTCATCAGGTTGTATACGGATATTGCCTGCGCGGGTAAGCATCATTCAGGTTCCGAAAGTCACCTTTAATCGGACATTACAGGCTGATTATCCGGCGACCGTAGATCTGACAACAGCCTTTACTCCTGCACCTGATCTAAGTTATACCTATTGGATGGATAGCGAAATGACTGTTCAGCTTAAAAACCCGGAAAGGATATTCAAAAGCGGTATCTATTATATTAAGACTTCCAGCAACGGAGGATGTATTAATATAACACCCGCCCCGGTTCAGATCTTTGTGCCTGAAATTGCTATATCCAATATTTTCACTCCCAACGGGGATCAGATTAATGATGAATTAACGGTATTATTGAATGAAGAAATAAAAGTCAGAAGTTTCAGGATATTTAACCGTTGGGGTGATGTGGTATTTACTACTCCCGATATCGAAAATTACTGGACCGGATTCAAAGAGAATGCCATGGTGCCTACCGGAGTTTATTACTGGGTTTTTGAAGGTATCCGGAATTCGAAGCATTATGTCCGGTCGGGGTATGTTACTCTGCTAAGGTAACAGAAAAGCCTGTCCTGACCCTGAAGATCATTCAGGGTCAGGACAGGGACTCTTCGAAATTATTTTACGTTGAAATTAATCTGATGGTCACCCCAGATCAGAGAAACGAGACCAGATTTGGCAATTTTAAAGGTCATTCGTTCAGTGAAGCTTGCTGATTTAACCGGTTTTACAACGAAACGAAGGGCATCCTGTGCCTGATCGTATTCTGTACCCGATTGGTTCCATGATTTGTTGATCATTACAGTCCATTCCTTTTCTCCCGGAATGGTGTACAAACTGTATTTTCCTGCCGGAAGGGATTTACCTTCAACTTTTACAGCTTTGCTCACTTCAAACACAGTTGCCTCATTGGCACCGGTCCGCCAGACTTTGCCATAGGTAGCTATTTCTTTACCAATGGTACGGCCTTTTACTCCAGGCTGACTGTAATCAATGCTGATCTTAATCCCTGAGCCTGTAGTTTCAGAAACTTTAGCCGCCGGGCTTGGCCTTTGAGCGCATGCAGTAAATCCGCTGAAAAGGCCTGTCATTAATAATAAAACGAATATTTTTTTCATGTTTATGGGTTTTTAACAAATATATATAAGGCAGTTTATAATAAAGAAATTGAATGAGATTATTACAAATTCACATTTTAATGAGCTAAATATAGATGCAATTGAGGGCTTTCGATTTGGGTTCTATTTTGTATCAGAAATATTTATGGGTATACGGTAGCTTTTGAAGAGATAGTGTGGTGCTTAAAGGAGATTTGAGTTCATTAGAATTAAATTTTTCTTAGGCGATATTCCTATGCGCCCGGTATCCCCCGCTGGCGGGGGAATAAAAGGGGGTGGATGGAATGTTTATTTGATTTTCAAGACCTCCCCCTGCCATCGCACAAGGCCAAACGCACCCCCCTCCAGAAGGGGATAGTATGGTGCCTAAGTATTTGAGTTAATTGGGAAATGATCTTTCTTAGGCCGGTGAAGGCCAATAATAATTTCAGAAAACTCATTTTCAGTCTGCTATTGCAATGACTTAATTTCAGTTAATATGATTTTTATTTTCGTGCTGCCAACATTTTCTACATAATGTTTGGCGCCATGACCCGCCCAGGATGAGGTACCGGCTGTTACTTCAGAAATTTTTGGTTCGCCATTTTCAGAATACACCTTGACTTTTCCGCCTGAAATAACATAAGATGATCTTGGAGGATGAGTATGCCATATATCCTTTTCTCCCGGGCTTAGAGAATATTCTACTACTCTTACATATTGATTTTCAGTCAGGACTCTGGCCTGATTTGGGGATGACTGTACGATATCAATGTTAACTAAGTCTGATTGTTTCTGAGTTGAGGCGATTGTGCCTTTTGGCTTGCTGCCAGTTTTGTTTGCAGCAGTTTTAATGCTTTGATTACAAGAGTAAAATATAGTTCCAAGCAGAGTTAACAGAATAAGTTTCTTCATTTTAGAGGGGTTTAATTTTTAAAAAAAAGTAATTTGTTGTTTGCACTCAATAATTTAATGAAACCGCTGTGTTTATTGCACAAATACCAGACCTTGGATAAATGAAGATAGGAAAAATCTTGTTCTGCATGTAATTTATAACAGGCAGTCAGGAAAAGCTACCCCATCATCCCGTTTTTATTTCTGTTGGGCTAAACTTTAGGCACCTGCCAGCCATTATGGTAGCGGGCTTTCATCAATTGATTAGCATCAGCATCTGTAAATTCATTTTTTTCGGCATTCCAATACACCTTTTTACCTGTTTTATAGGCAATATTGCCCATTTGCGCATTGATCGCTGCAATGCTTCCGGTTTGGATTCCGCATTTTAAGCGTGTGATATCATTATTTGTAATAGCGTCCACAAAATTAATGGCATGGGCTTCATGCGCATTCCTCTCTGGCTTGCGATGAGCTATTTCCTCTGCTTTGTTAAGCCGTTGACCATCCTTGTTTTCTGTTTCAGGGATCACTTTCCATCCAGCACGGTTCACTATGAGGGTAGCATTATTTCCGATGAATGCGATGCCTTCGGTAGAGCCATAGTTGCCTCCGTCTATGCCTGTAGCATGTTCCCAGAGCATATTAAATCCATCATATTCATATACTGTTTGCAGAGTGTCGGGAGTTTCTGAAGCATCGTCCGGGTAGGCAAATTTTCCGCCCGAAGCCATCACCGATTTCGGTACTTTTACACCCATGGCAAATAAAGCAATATCGATCTCATGCACACCCCAGTCGGTCATCAGACCACCGGCATAGTCCCAGAACCATCTGAAGTTAAAGTGAAAGCGATTCTGATTAAAGTCGCGTTTTGGCGCCGGACCTAACCACATTGTATAATCAACTCCTGCCGGAGCGGGACTATTGGGGATTTTAGGTACTGGTTTCATCCAGCCCTGGTAGGCCCAGCATTTCACCAGTCTGATCTGCCCTAATTTGCCTGATTTTACATAGTCAATGGCTTCGGCATACTGAGATCCTGAACGCTGCCACTGTCCCACCTGTACGATTTTACCATATCGCTGCTGAGCTTTCACCATGATCTGGCATTCCTGGATGGTATTGGCTATTGGTTTTTCAACGTACACATGCTTGCCGGCCGAAACCGCATCAACCATGTTCAGGCAATGCCAGTGATCGGGGGTGCCGATAATCACCACATCAATATTGGGATCTTCCAGTAATTTGCGATAATCACGGTATTGCTTTGGCCGCTTTCCGCGAAGTTTAAACACATCTTCTGTACGCTGGTCAAGCACACTTTGATCCACATCTGCCAGAGCCACACAATTCACCTGCGGAAGTTTCAGGTGTGCATTCATGTTCGACCAGCCCATGCCTTTACAGCCAATGAGCCCGAAATTGATCT
>JBAZCD010000070.1:5772-9839 GCA_041671205.1 Pedobacter sp. | reverse complement strand
TAATTTATCCTTATGCTCTTCACTTTGTGCAATCAGCTGAGTAAACAGAATGTCAGTATTTCTGACCAGTTTCTGAATCTCACTGCGAAAGAACAATTTGAGATCCACCAGAACCTGATCATTTCTGGACCGTCCGCTATGAATTTTTTTGCCTGCATCACCAATCCTGCGGGTAAGTAATAGCTCTACCTGAGAGTGCACATCTTCAACATCATCTTCAATGCTGAATTTACCTTCCTGAACTTCCCCGAAAATTTGTTTAAGACCAGCCTGAACCTGTTCCAGATCCCGGCTATCCATTAAACCTACGCTTTCAAGCATACGGGTATGGGCTAATGAACCCAATACATCAAATGCAGCAAGCTGATGATCCAGCTCCCGGTCATTCCCAACTGTAAACTTTTCTACAGACCTTTCAGTTTCTGTTTCCTTTTGCCAGAGCTTGCTCATAGAACTGCTTTAAAATTTGTGAAATACTGTGCTTTAATTGTATCCCATTCAGATCTCAAAATACTGTAAAAAACTGTGTTTCTGATATATCCGTTATGTATTTTCATATGCTGACGCAATACTCCTTAAATTCTATTCTGTTCAGCCCCAAAACCTCAAAACCATAGGTCAGCATCAGGTACTTCATTTCTTTATTCAATCCGCTTCCCTGAAAATCATGTCCAATCCAGGTCCAGCCAATCTGTCCCCGTTCATCTCTCCAGGAGATTTCGGAAAGACGGGTACAGCCTGCTACTTTATTGGTCTTTTTATCAATGACTACCCAAACTGCACTTGTGCCATTTTCACGATCAGAAATCGCATTTCTAATATATTTATTCAACTCTTCCGGCTTCGAAAGATCATGAAGACCATAAATCCAGAGGCTATCATCATCTGCTACTTCCTGCAATGCTTTTTCATCATCAAGCTCAAGCGGCCGAAGTAAGGCTCTTTCACTTTCCAGGGTAATATTCAAATTCTTTGCCATCACACAATCTCCGTCAATAATTTTATATAGAGGTCAATACCCTGCTCAATTTCATTTACATAGATATACTCATCAGCCATATGTGAACGAGCCGAATCTCCAGGACCCATTTTTAGTGAAGGAATATCAAGCAATGCCTGATCACTTGTGGTAGGAGAACCATAGGTTTCTCTGCCCAAAGCAATTCCTGCCTTAACAACCGGATGATCAAGGCTTATTGAAGATGGCTTTAAGCGGGTAGATCGCGGATTAACATCGCAGTCAACATTCTGAGCAATGATCTTGAGCACCTCCTCATTACGGTAGGCATCGGTAACCCTGACATCCACCGTAAATTTACATACTGCAGGAACCACATTATGCTGTGATCCAGCTTCGATTACGGTTACACTCATCTTTATCGGGCCGAACAGGGCTGATTTCTTGGCAAACTCATAGGTTCTGAACCATTCAATATCTTTCATTGCCTTATAGATGGCATTCTCTCCCTCGTCGCGTGCAGCATGGCCGGCTCTCCCATGTGTCACACAATCCAGCACCATCAAACCACGCTCGGCTACCGCCAGCTGCATTAATGTTGGTTCACCCACTATTGCAAATTCAAGCAGACCCAGTTCAGGAACTACCAGTTCAATACCATTTTTTCCTGAAATCTCCTCCTCGGCAGTAGCAGCCAGGCAAAGGTTATATTTTAGGTTCTTCTCTTTATGAAAATGAATAAATAATGCCATAAGCGCTACCAAACACCCCCCAGCATCATTACTTCCCAGTCCGTATAATTTCCCATCGATGATATCAGCAGCAAATGGATCGCGGGTGTATCCCGGATTAGGTTTTACGGTATCATGATGAGAATTCAGAAGAATTGTAGATTTTCTGGCATCAAAATGTTCATTGAACGCCCAGATATTATTAAGCTTCCGATGGGTTTTCACTCCCCGATCCTGCAGGAATTGCTCAATTACTGAGGCAGTATTCTCCTCCTCTCTGCTCAGGGAAGGAATACTAATCAGCTTGCGCAATAAATCCAGACTGTCGTCAAACAGTTTATCGGCCATTTTTTTAATCGTTTGTATATAATTCACCCGCCTTTTGAGCTGATAATTTAATTCCTTTAATCATGGAAGAGCTAAAACCATTATGCTCCATTTCATTCAGTCCGGCGATGGTACATCCCTTTGGGGAAGTTACTTTATCGATCTCATGCTCCGGATGACTTCCCTGCTGCAATAAAAGTGATGCAGCGCCTTTGGCTGTTTGTGCAGCCATGCGCAAGGCTTCATCGGCATGAAAACCGATTTCCACACCACCCTGTGATGCTGCACGAACGGCTCTGAGGAAGAATGCCACACCGCAGGCACAAAGTGCTGTAGCGGCCGTCATCAAATCTTCGTTGATCTTAATAACTGATCCTACGGTTTCAAACATTTTAGTCACTTCTGCAATATTTTCTGCCTCCGCATTATCTGAAGCAACACAAGTCATAGATTCACCGATCGCAATTGCGGTATTCGGCATGGCACGTACTACCTGCACCCTGCTGCCAAGTTTAGCCCGGATATCCGCACAACTTACACCAGAGATCACCGAGATCACCAGATGTTTGGCAGGATCAATCGCTCCGTCGATCTGTTCCAGTAAATTATCAAGCTGCTGTGGCAGTACAGCAAGGATCACAACAGAAGCAGAGGCAGCTGCGGCATAATTATCTGAACTCACCTGAAAACCCTGATTTGCAACAGCATCGAGGTGCTGAACATTTCGACGGGTCAGTGTGATATCAGCGGGCTTGCAATAATCAGCTTTAACCAATCCTTTGGCCAGTGACATACCAATATTTCCGCTTCCTAAAATTGCTGTTCTTTTTGTTCCTTGTTCCATTATTATCTGCTGATTAAGCGTGTTCCAAAATTTTCTTCATTCAAAAGAGGCAATGCATCTGCCTTGCCAATACAAACCTCTTTGAGTCCTTTAGCTATTGCCTCAAAGGCATTATCCAGCTTGGGAATCATACCATCGCTGATCACTCCCTGACGCTTCAATTCGCTGTAATAATGCGGATCGATTGAGCGGATCACAGAACCTTCGTCTTCCACATCCTTTAATACCCCTGCCCTTTCAAAGCAAAAGATCAGGGATGTTTCGTATTCCTCAGACATAGCAACGGCAATTGCCGAGGCAATGGTATCTGCATTGGTATTTAAAAGTTGTCCTTGTCCGTCATGCGTGATCGCTGAAAATACCGGTATAAAACCGGCCTCCAGCAGTTTGTGTAATCCTGTATGATCAATCGATGACTCATCCAGATCGCCCACAAAGCCATAATCCACGCTGATAGTTTCATTCTTTTCTCTGGAAAAAAGCTCCTTCAGCGGACGCCTTCGGGCATGAATTAAATTCCCATCGGCACCCGATAATCCGATTGCATTGCAATCTTCATGCTGCAAACCGGCTACAATATTCTTATTGATCAAACCGGCATAGACCATAGTCACCACTTTCAGGCTTTCCTTGTCAGTAACTCTTCGCCCTTCAACCATCTCAGATCTGATGCCCAGATCTTCGGCAAGCCTGGTTGCAATTTTACCGCCGCCATGCACCAGGATCTTCAGCCCTTCCAGTCTCGCGAAATCAGCGATGAACTGCTGCAGACTCTCCGGATTATCGATGACGTTTCCGCCAATTTTTATGACCTTCAGGGATTTCATTTCAAACCCTCCAGCATATTCTTCAATACCATCTGCGCCGACCAAACACGGTTAGCAGCTTCCCTGATTACCAAAGAATGAGGCCCGTCAAGAACCTCGGCAGAAAGCTCAAAATCACGACGTACCGGCAGGCAGTGCATTACTTTGGCATCATTGCTTTGTTCCAGTTTCTTATGGGTAATCATCCAGGATTCTCCGCCCTGAACAGTTTTACCATAATCAAGATAGGAGGACCAGTTTTTGACATACACAAAGTCGGCACCCTTCAGGGCAGCATCCTGATCATATTCAATTTTTGCTCCGGGAGTAAATTTCTCTGCCAGCTCAAGCCCCTCCGGATGGGTGATCACAAAATCGATCATCCCATCAGCCTGCGCACG
>JBAZCD010000070.1:0-5762 GCA_041671205.1 Pedobacter sp. | reverse complement strand
CCGAAAATGAGTTCGGAACAGCTTGCGGCAAGGATTTTACATGCGGAGCCCAGGTTAAAACAACCTTTGGCCTTGCCACCTTTTTATTTTCTTCAATGGTGATCAAATCGGCAAAACTCTGCAATGGATGCAGGGTAGCACTCTCCAGACTGATTACAGGAACTCCGCTAAACTTCACAAACTTATTAAACAGTCCTTCGCTGTAATCATCTTCACGATCCTGCAGTTTCGGAAATGAACGGAAACCCAAAATATCGCAATACTGCCCCATTACTGCAGCGGCTTCACGAATATGTTCCACGGTACTGCCGTTCATCACTACGCCGTCTTCAGTCTCCAGAGCCCAGCCCTCCTTATCCAGATTCATCACCATCACATTCATACCCAGGTTCATCGCTGCCTTTTGGGAGCTCAATCGGGTACGCAAACTCGGATTCAGGAATACGAGTCCGAGGGTCTTATTCTTACCCAGCGACTGATGTGCATAGGGATCTGCTTTCAGAATCAGAGCCTGTTCAACAGCTTTTTTCAGATCGCTGATATCATTAACTGAAGAAAATAGTTTCATATGCTTAAAATAGTTTTAGCCTTGCTTCACCTGCAATTCAATTCTCAATGCCTCCAAAAACTCATCAGCATGCTCTTTTGTCAAATTTAAAGCAGGTAAGAGCCTGATCACATTCGGTTTAGCTTCTCCCGTAAAGATACGATGTTTAAAAAGTAAATCTTTTTTAACATGGCTAAACTCTGCCGGAAGGTCAATCCCGATCATTAAACCTCTTCCCCTTACCTCAGTGATCTGATCCATTTTTTTCAGCGCTGTGATCAGATAGGCTCCAACTTCTTCCGCATTCTGCATCAGATTATCCTTTTCCATCACTTCCAGAACCGCCAGAGCTGCCACGCAAGCCAGGTGATTCCCTCCGAAAGTGGTTCCCAGCATACCATGCCATGGCTTGAACTTAGGGGATATGGAAATACCCCCGATCGGAAAGCCATTGCCCATTCCCTTTGCCATGGAGTAGATGTCCGCATCCACACCGGCATAATCGTGCGAATAAAAAAGACCTGTCCGGCCATAACCGCATTGTACTGAATCTGCGATATAAACTGAATTATACTGATCACACAGGCTTCTGATCTTTTGCAGAAAACTCTTTGATGCTTCCCTGATACCGCCAACTCCCTGTATACCTTCAATAATTACTGAAGATATCTCATTGCCAAATGATTTAAACGCATCTTCCAAAGCCTGTTCATCATTGAAAGGAAGGAAGGTTACGTTTTCGGTTTCATTTACCGGAGCAATGATCTTCGGATTGTCTGTTGCTGAAACAGCCAGCGAAGTACGTCCGTGGAAGGCACCTTTAAAGGCGATGATCTTTTTCCTGTTGTTGTAGAAAGATGCCAGCTTTAAGGCATTCTCATTCGCCTCAGCACCTGAATTGCACAGAAACAACTGATAATCTGTCTTACCGGATAATTTACCAAGCTTCTCAGCCAGCTCCACCTGCTGTGAGATGATCACCGAGTTGGAATAAAAACCCACTTTGTTCAGCTGCTCACTCAGCCGCCTCACATAATGCGGATGGGTGTGTCCGATTGAGATCACGGCATGTCCGCCATACAGATCCAGGTATTTATTACCATCAGCATCCCAGACAGTGCTTGAACTGGCTTTTACAATTTCAATTTGGTTTAGGGGATATACGTCGAATAGTTTCATTTTTAGGGAGTTATGCGTTATACGTTATACGTTATACGTTTAAAGATTACTAAATTGAAATGAGGAGGTCATTGTTAAATATTTTTGACCTAGCTCAATTTTTAGAAACGTATATTTATAAATACAACTCAAATTGTGTTACGAACTTTACTTATTAGTGAAATCAACATTGCTTTGATCTCATTTATATTATCATTCAGAGCATCATGTTCATCCAATGTGAGATATTCCAGATCACGGGATAAGAGCAGGAAGTACTCTGCTTCATTGGCCGAACCTAAGGCTATATTTAAATAGTTCCCTAAATCCTTTTGCGAATTTTTACTGCATCCTTCAGCGATATTGGCCGGTATCGCTGAGATGCTTCGTCGCAATTGATTGGTTAGACTATAAAGTTCCTCCTTTGGAAAACCCTTGCTAAGCAAGTATACTTTTAATGTCAGTTGATGAGCTTTTGCCCAAACTTTTAAATCCTTATAATTCTGCATGATCAAATTTAAAGTTCCCGGGAAGGATCCTAAAATCGACTTATTTTGCGGTAAGGTTATTAAAACTAACATTTCTTTATTAACTATAAAATCAAAAGCAAGTACCTCATTTACTATTTATGATTCATTTTAATGAGAGCAAAATCTAAACGTAAAACGTAATGACGTAGAACGTAAAACTCAAAATCCTACTCCTTTCAATCTCAACCCTACCGTCTCACCCAAACCAAACATCAAATTCATATTTTGCACCGCATGCCCACTGGCGCCTTTCAGTAAATTATCTATAATACTGATAATGAATAATTTACCTTCATGTTTCTCCAGGTGGATCAGCGCTTTATTGGTATTCACTACCTGCTTCAGGTCGATATTTCTTTTGCTGACATGGGTGAAAGGATGATCTTTAAAATAGTTTTCATAAAGCTCATGGGCTTCATCCAGTGTCAGATCAGTTTTGGTATACATTGCTGCCAGAATACCCCGGGTAAAGTCGCCCCTTTGCGGGATGAAATTGAGTGCCTGATCAAAGTTGTTTTGCAATTGACCCAGACTTTGTCTGATCTCATTCAGGTGCTGATGTTCAAAGGCTTTATAAACTGACAGGTTATTGTTTCTCCAGCTAAAGTGGGAGGTCGGACTCAGGCTCTGTCCGGCACCGGTAGAACCTGTAGTTGCATTGATATGCACTTCCGAATTCAATAAGCCTGCCTCTGCCAGAGGCAATAACCCAATCTGGATACAGGTAGCAAAACATCCCGGATTGGCAATATTCTGAGCCTGTCTGATCGCATCCCGGTTTGATTCGGGTAGTCCGTAAACAAATGATCTGTTGCCATGAGTTTGGTTCTGGCTTAACCTGAAATCCTGGGAAAGGTCGATGATCTTAATTCCCACCGCAATCTCATGGCTATCCAGGAATTTTCTGGCATCACCATGACCTACGCAGAGAAAGAGCACATCAATATTCGGGGAAAGAGAATCTGTAAACTTCAGATCAGTATCACCAAACAGATCAGCATGCACATCAGAGAGGGGCTTACCTGCATTGCTGTTGCTGTGCACAAAAACTATTTCTGCCAGAGGATGATTGATCAGTATCCTGAGCAATTCTCCGCCGGTATAACCTGCTCCGCCTGCAATTCCTATCCTGATCGTTCCCATTTTATTTATTTTTTATCGTTTACCCGATGCCAGATCATGGTCTGGTTACCAAATATTTTTGAAAAGCCTTTCACATCCTCTCCTGACCATGAGTTATTCATCTCACCATAACTGCCGAACTTATTCGACATCAGGTCATGCTCAGACTGGATACCAACAATCTCGAAACGGTATGAATGAAGTTTTACAAACACTTTCCCGCTCACTGTTTTCTGTGTGTCGCTTAAGAATGCCTCAATATTGCGCATGATCGGGTCATGAAACTGACCTTCATGCAGCCAGTTTCCGTAGAAACTTGATAACTGATCTTTCCAGCTCAGCTGCCATTTGGTTAAAGTATGCTTCTCTAAAGTGTGGTGAGCTTTGATGATGATCATTGGCGCGGCAGCTTCAAAACCAACACGGCCCTTTATACCGATGATGGTATCACCCACGTGAATATCCCTGCCAATGCCATAAGGCTGAGCAATTTCCTGCAGTTTCTGGATTGCTTTTACCGGCGATAAACTCTCTCCGTTGATTCCAACCAGTTCACCCTGTTCAAACTCAAGCTCCAGCTTGCGTGGCTCAGTCTGAGTTACCTGAGTTGGCCATGCCTCTTCAGGTAAGGTATCATGAGAGGTCAGGGTTTCTTTACCGCCAACTGAAGTACCCCAGATACCCTTATTGATCGAATATCTGGCTTTTTCGGCAGTATATTCAACACCGTGTTTATTTAAATATTCGATTTCTGCTTCACGGCTTAATTTCAGATCACGGATCGGGGTAATGATCTCCACACCAGGGATCATGATATTGAAGATCATATCAAAACGCACCTGATCATTGCCCGCTCCGGTACTTCCGTGTGCTACATAATCTGCACCGATCAGTTTTACATAGTTTGCAATGGCCGTCGCCTGGCTAACACGCTCAGCACTTACGGAAAGCGGATAGGTTGCATTCTTCAGCACATTTCCATAGATCAGGTATTTAATACAGCTTTCATAATAGTTCTGTGTTTCGTCAACCACCGCATGAGAAGTAACCCCAAGGGAATAGGCACGCTGCTCGATTTGCTTCAGCTCTTCCTCAGAAAAACCTCCTGTATTTACGATCACGGAATGCACTTCCAGATCACGGTCCCTGGATAAGTAAATACAGCAAAAGGAAGTATCTAAACCTCCGCTGAATGCTAAAACCACCTTCTTCTTCATCATTTAATTTTGTAAAAGTTTAACGAATAATGCACTTATTGCAGCAATCATTTTTAATGAATTGCGTAATTTTTCTTCAATACGTTCGAACAGGGTTTGCTTGCGTGCTACCTTCGACAAATGCTCATCAGCAGCTCTTTGTTTCAGATCTTCGGCTTCCTGCATTTTGCGTTCGATCTCTTTGGCTTTTTCCTCCGGATCCCAGAGCATGGCCGTACACATGCAATTCTTACGGTCCTTACTTTTCAGAATCTCGTAGTTCACACAGCTTTGGCAGCCTTTCCAGAAATCCTCATCCTGAGTTAATTCGGAATAAGTTACCGGTTCGTAACCTAGTTCAGAGTTGATCTTCATCACTGCCAGCCCGGTAGTTAAACCAAATATCTTAGCTTCCGGATATTTCTTACGTGACAGGTTAAAAACGGCCCGCTTGATCATACGTGCCAGCCCCCTGTTGCGGTAAATCGGATTGACGATCAGTCCGGAATTAGCCACGAAAGTGCCATGGCTCCAGGTTTCGATATAGCAAAACCCAGCCCAGGTGCCATCCTGATGCAAAGCGATCACAGCCTTCCCTTCCAGCATTTTTGCGGTGATATACTCAGGGGTACGTTTGGCTATACCTGTG
This sequence comes from Pedobacter sp., assembly GCA_041671205.1. Classification (GTDB taxonomy): domain Bacteria; phylum Bacteroidota; class Bacteroidia; order Sphingobacteriales; family Sphingobacteriaceae; genus Daejeonella. Next base: position 560 of record JBAZCD010000070.1, on the reverse strand, counting down.
CCTCTGGCTTTGGCAGACTCTGCCATCTCATCGCAAATTTGCTCTGCGTATTTTATATGTTCTTCTGTTGCCGGAATGACAACAAACTCGTTTTCTTTCATGTATTTTGAAGAAAAAAATCCGGTTTTGAATCGGAAAAAAGACTACGTTTTTAGTCTTTCCTTTTGTGAATAATTTTTGTGATTGGCAAACCGGAAGAAAAGACCGGTTTCTATTAGAGTAATACCAGGAATCAAGTCCGCGGCATAAAGGGTCGTCGGAAACGCAACACTAACTTTTCAGGCCTGAAATGACTACAAACAATACCCCTCAGAGAAGCCTGTATGCTTACTGATCCTGTACTGGCCTGGTAGTTTAAACTATTCATTGTTAATAGTATAGGTGTTATCTTCAAAATTTCTACAAAAAACCGAAAAAATCCTGAATTATACAATAGAAGGGGGATAATATTACATGAATTTAACGTGAAATAGAGAGTTGTAGCTTATAAGTTTATAGGTATGACAATATTCCAATTGAAATTCGCTGTTCCAGGCTGAAAGGCCACCGTGTACCCACAT
>JBAZCD010000069.1:3263-9856 GCA_041671205.1 Pedobacter sp. | reverse complement strand
CAGGATAATTATTATGATTACGATATTCCATTGAAGGTAACGAGTCCGGGCACCAGTGCACCGAGCCTGATCTGGCCTGATCAGAATAAACTGGATGTGGAGCTGAGGTTATTTCTGGAAGCCAAAGCGGCAAGGAATAAGGCTGTTTTAAACGGACAGCCCTGGCCGATCAACCGCCCTTATGTTTATCAGGATGGGATAAATACCATTACCGTTAAGGGGCAGCCTGATTTCAGTAAGGTAAGAGTTTACATGCTCGAGGTGCGCAATCCATTGCGGAATACGGCAAATCCGGGTCTTGATGACGGACTCGACAAATCGGCTCAGATTTGGTTTAATGAGCTGCGCTTAACGGATTTTGATGAACGCGGAGGCTGGGCAGCAACCGCAAGAATGAACGCCAGGCTGGCAGATTTTGCTGATGTTACGATCTCCGGAAGTAAAAGCACGATTGGTTTCGGTTCCATCGACCGGCGGGTAAGTGAACGTAACCGGGAAGATGATGTGCTGTTTGACCTTTCGGGAAATGTGGAGCTTGGTAAGTTCTTCCCTGAACGTACCGGCTTAAAGGTGCCCATGTTTGTGAATTTTTCAAAGCAGGTGGGTTCGCCGCAGTATGATCCGAGAAATCAGGATACTGAATTTAAGACCTCACTGAAAAATGCAACAAAAGAGGTTCGGGATTCACTGAAGTTCATTACAGAAGATTATACCTCAAGGAAAAGTATCAACTTTACGAATGTTCGTAAGATCAAAACCAATCCGGAAAGCAAAACCCGCCTTTGGGATGTGGAAAACCTGAGCGCAACCTATGCGTTCAATGAGTTTAATCACCGCGATTTTATTAATGAGAATACGATTCAGAAGACCTATCGTGCCGGATTTCAGTATAATTATTCAAAGCAGGCGAAGATGATCACTCCTTTCGAAAAACTGATCAAATCGAAAAGTCTGGCCCTGATCAGGGACTTTAATTTCAGCCTCCTGCCTTCTATTCTTAATTTCAGGATAGATGTCGATCGTTTATATTCAGAGAATACCCTGCGGGATAATGATCCTAATAACTTCCTGCCGATCAATACCAATTTCAATAAGAACTTCCAGATGTCGCGTATCTATGGAATCAGCTGGAACCTGACCCGCTCCATGCAGATAGATTTCAATGCGACAAATTACTCTATTATTGATGAGCCTGAGGGCAGGATCAACGGACTAAAAAGGGATACCCTTTGGCAAAATCTCATGAAACTGGGAAGAACCACAGATTACGGGCATACCATGAACCTTACCTATAATGTGCCTATTAATAAGCTTCCGGGAATGGACTGGATCACATTGGCCACCCGTTATGGTGCCGGGTTTAACTGGCAGACAGAGCCTTTGTTAACCATGAATGACCCGCGGATCAATGTGGGAAATACCATTCAGAATTCACGTACTATACAGATCAATCCTACCTTGAGTATGGTTGCCTTGTACAATAAGTTCGGTTTTGTCCGCAGCATGAGCCAGGCCGACAAAAGTAAATCAGCCGGGTTTCTGATCAACCTGATCACCAGTTTGAAAAACGTCAGTGGCGCATATACCAAAACTGAGGGTACATTCCTTCCGGGATATCTGCCCAAAACCAGTTTCATGGGTCAGGATCTTGATGCCGGAGCTCCGGGTTATGATTTTCTGTTTGGAGGACAGCGTGATATCAGGAACCGTTCGCTGATGAATGGCTGGATTACAAGGGATTCTTTACTCAATCAGCTATACATCAATACGATTAAAGAAGATATGAATTTCAGGGGACTGATCGAACCTATCCGCGATCTTCGTATCGAGTTAACAGCTTTAAAGAGCCAAAGTTTTAACTACTCCACAAATTTTAAGTTTCTGCCTTCAAGCAATAGTTTCGAGAATCTGAGTCCGGTTACAACCGGCGATTTCAGCATTTCATTTTTCTCATTAAAAACAGCATTCAGCAAGGAGAGTAAGTTGAATAATTCATCACGGCTTTTCCAGCAATTTCAGGAGAACAGGACGATAATTTCCCAAAGGCTTGGTGCACGGAATCCAAATTCTTCAGGTTCGGCAGGAGGCTATGCAGATGGGTATAATAAGAACTCCCAGGATGTGCTGATCGCCTCATTCCTTTCGGCCTATACAGGCAAGGATGCGAATAGTATCTCACTGAACCGCTTCCCGAAAGTGCCGATACCCAACTGGAGGCTCAGCTACAATGGCTTAACGAAATACAGTTTCTTCAACGAGATCTTCACATCAGCAGACATCAATCATGCTTACCGTTCAACCTTTAGCGTGAATGGCTTTAATTCGCTGGTTCGTTATCAGGAAGCCAACGGATTCGTCAATGTGAAAGATGCCAATGGGAACTTCCTTCCTTTTTATCAATTTTCGCAGATCACTTTATTTGAGCAGTTTCTTCCGCTTGTTGGTGTTGATGTCAGGCTGAAGAATAATATGACCCTGAACCTGGAGTATCGTAAATCAAGAGCGCTCAGTTTTAGTTTATCGAACAGCCAGCTTGCTCAGCAGAAAGAAGACGGAGCAGTTTTCGGACTGGGTTACCGCACTACTAAATTCCGTTTTCCTTTCGGGATGTTCAAGTCATTGAAAATGGATAATGACATGAACTTTAAAATGGATTTCGCCTTAACTGACCGTAAGCTTGTGATCTACCGGGCAGATGTGGAAGATGCCGAAGTTTCGTCGGGAGCCAAGAATATAACTATCAGGCCATCAGTTGATTATGTTTTGAATCAGAGATTTACAATGCGCTTGTTTTACGACGGTAATATTACGAAGCCATATACATCACAGACATTTAATACTTCGTTTAGTAATTTTGGGGTTAATCTTAGATTTACTTTATAAAATCAGTTTTCAAATAGCAATAGTCTTTATTCCTTGTTCTATATAGCCACGTTTCAAATGAACCAGAGTTCAGTCTTGATTCCTGGCTCTTGATACTTTTTAGTTGTCAGTCGCCTGTTACCAGTTGTCTGTTTATGTATTTTTTTCAATTGTAAACTCTCAATTAAGAATTGCAAGTCTGCAATTCTTAAAGTATTTTTGAAAAAAAACTAAAACCAAAACAAAATGAAATTTCCTGCAGAATTAAAATACACTAAAGATCACGAATGGGTTCGCGTAGAAGGTAATCAGGCCTATGTTGGTATCACTGAATTTGCTCAGAGTGAATTGGGCGATATCGTGTATGTTGATATCAATACAGTTGGAAAAGAAGTAGCTCGTGAAGATGTATTTGGTACTGTGGAGGCTGTAAAGACAGTTTCTGATCTGTTTATGCCCCTCAGCGGAAAGATCCTTGAGTTAAATAAGAAACTGGATACCAATCCTGAACTGGTTAACAGCGATCCTTACGGCGAAGGCTGGATGGTGAAGATCGACATTGCAGACGCTTCCCAGATCGAAGAATTATTATCCTCTGCTAACTACAAAACACAGATCGGGGTTTAATGTTAAAATCCTTAAGATACCAGTATCTTTCTATTTTGTGGGCCATTTTTGTGGTTATACTCTGTGAGATGCCCCCGCTTGATACGAATAAGTCTGGCTTTACTTTCTTTGAAGGATTTGATAAATTAGCTCATACCGGTTTCTTTTTTGTTTTAACCGTATTCCTGTTTTACGGCAAAATCAGAGAGCAGTCGAGTTACAGTTACCGCCTGCTAACGATCCTGAAAATTTTACTCATCACCCTGACATTGGGTGGGGGTATTGAGATTCTGCAATATGAAGTATTCACTTATCGTTCTGCTGAATGGTGGGATTTGTTCGCGGATATGACCGGTGTGGTAATGGGAATCTTCAGCTATATATTTTTACATAGAATTCGTTTCAATGACAAACTGCTTTAAAATAACCGCACTCCTGGTTTTTCTGAGTCTGAGCTCCTGCAGTCTGTTTAAGAAGGGATGTAATTGTCCCAAATTTATACGCAGCCATGCTCCTGCCGGACAAGCCCTGCAGCGATGATTTCTACTATTTTTGTAAAATCAGTTTTCTTATTTGGAATTAATTCAAATAAGCTTTACTTTTGATTCAGATTTTAACAGGATATGAAGCTTTCACAATTTCTACCGGGACAGTCGGGCATAATCAAGGAATTTACTGACCTTGAGATGTCTGTTAAATTAATGGAAATGGGTTGTTTACCGGGCGAATCTATTGTTGTAGAACGTCTGGCTCCGCTTGGAGATCCAATGGCGATCACTGTTTCCGGATATCAGCTAAGCCTGAGAAAGAGGGAAGCCTCAACCATTATCATGCAATAATCTCTAAGTGGACGGTGATCTGAAAGTTGCACTTGTTGGTAATCCCAACTCCGGAAAATCTACTCTATTTAATGTTCTTACTGGTTTAAATCAAAAGATCGGCAATTTTCCGGGAGTGACTGTCGAAAAAAAGACAGGATTCTGTAAACTCCCCGATCAGCGTATCGCAGAAATCATTGACCTTCCCGGAACCTATAGTTTTTATCCCAAAAGCAGGGATGAACGGATCGTTCTGGATGCGCTTTATGATAAAAGCAATGCAGCTTATCCTGAACTCATCGTATTCGTTGCCGATGCCACCAATCTGAAACGGAATCTGTTGCTTTTTTCTCAGATAGCAGATCTGAATATACCGGTCATCATCGCCCTCAATATGATGGATCTTGCCCGGCAGTCGGGAATTGAGATCTCTGTTGATGAGCTCGCTTTGAAGCTTGGAGTGCAGGTTATTCCCATTTCTGCCCGCAAGCAGGAAGGAATAGAGCGGCTTAAACAGGCGATCAGCAATAACAGTAATCTTCCTCTGCAATACCCCTCCATTGAAGTTGAGTCCATCGCACCTGAATTGATACAAAAAATTCAGGAAGAGTTCAATATTGAACATCCTTATCAAGCCCTGCAGTTAGCCCATCAGTATAAGAGCTCTTCGCTCTTATCGCCGGAGCAAAAAAAGCGGATAGCAGAAATTACTCAGGAGTTTGGTTTTCATTCCCAGAAATTACAGGCTGCAGAGACCATAGCCCGCTATAATTTTATAAATGATGTACTTTTTGATACGGTAAAGGTACATTCTGATCCTGGACAGGAAACGATGAGTAACCGGATCGACAAGGTTCTTACCCATCGTGTATTTGGGTTCATCATATTTTTTGCCATTCTTTTCCTGATATTTCAGTCCATTTTTGCCTGGTCTGAATATCCAATGTCACTGATTGAACAATTATTCGTCGTCCTTACGGATCTTGGAAATCAATACCTGCCTGCAGGAGTCTTTTCTGAACTGCTGATCGACGGGGTTCTGGCAGGTTTAAGCGGAGTTATTATTTTCATCCCTCAGATCGCCATCCTTTTTGCATTCATCTCCATTCTGGAAGATACCGGATACATGTCGCGGGTGACTTTCATGATGGATAAGATCATGCGGAAGGTAGGTTTAAGCGGCAAATCCATTGTTCCGCTGATTGGCGGATTTGCCTGTGCCGTTCCTTCCATCATGAGTACCCGGAATATTGAGAGCTGGAAAGACCGGATGATCACCATCATGGTTACGCCACTGATTACATGTTCAGCACGATTGCCTGTTTATACCTTACTGATTTCACTGGTAGTACCCGATGAGAAGGTCTGGGGCTTTATTAATCTGCAGGGTATTGCCCTGATGTCATTGTACATTTTAAGCATCCTGAGCGCCATTCTGGTGGCATGGGTGATGAAACACATGATCCGTGCGCGTGAACGCGGATACTTTATCATGGAGCTTCCGGTTTACCGCATGCCGCGATGGAATAATGTGCTTCTAACCATGTACCGCAGTGTGAAGGCTTTTGTCATTGAAGCAGGAAAGGTCATTATCGCAGTTTCAATTATTTTATGGGTGCTCTCATCCTACGGGCCATCAGGTCGTTTTGATCAGATCAGTAAGAAATACAGCGAAGTTTCAGTGAGAAAACAGCATGCGCCTGAAGAAATTGACCGGCTGATTGCTTCCGAAAAACTGGAGAACTCTTATGCCGGTATCTTAGGAAAATCCATTGAACCGGTGATCCGGCCGCTTGGTTTCGACTGGAAGATCGGTATTGCCCTGATCACTTCATTTGCTGCCCGGGAGGTTTTTGTGGGTACCATGGCTACGATTTACAGTGTGGATGGCGATGATGCACACATCGAGTCCGTCAGGGAAAAAATGCAATCTGCCCGCAATCCGGATACAGGATTACCTGTATTTACACCTGCTGTGGCCTTTTCACTGATGATGTTCTATGCTTTTGCGATGCAGTGTATCAGTACCATTGCGGTGGTTTACCGTGAGACCAAGGGCTGGAGATGGCCAGCAATTCAAATTGTATACATGACCGCTTTGGCTTATCTTGCAAGCCTGATTGTGTACCAGCTTTTGAAGTAAATTGGATAAGATTATAGTCCTGAATAATTACCTCCCGCCGGGTGCAGCGCCTGTTATTGCACGCTGGATAGATTATTTTGAATGTGAGTTTAAGATCTCCCGAAACCGGAGCACCAAGCATGGCGATTACCGGCATCCTTTCAAAGATGCCGGTCATAGGATCT
>JBAZCD010000069.1:0-3253 GCA_041671205.1 Pedobacter sp. | reverse complement strand
CAATTACGGCCTCAATCCCTATGCCTTCCTGATTACCACGGTGCATGAATTCGCGCATTTATTGACCTGGAATGAGCATAAGCGCAAAGCAAAACCTCACGGCCAGGAATGGAAAAATAATTTTAAACGGATGATGAAGCCATTCTTTGAGCAATCAACCTTCCCGCCGGATATCAATAATGCCATACAGAATTATCTTGAAAATCCTGCTGCTTCAAGTTGTGTTGATCTTAAGCTCTACCGCATTTTGAAACAATACGACAGTAAACCCGCCCACATCATTTGCGTTGAAAAACTTCCGATGAAAACCCTGTTCTCCCTGCCGGATGGCCGGGTATTCAGAAAAGAATCTCTTGTCAGAAAACGCTACCGCTGCGTTGAAATTAAAACAGGTGCTGTCTATTTGTTCAATGCACTATCTGAGGTGACGGTTATTGAGCATAAAGGGGAAAGCTAAAAGGATAAAGCTGAGAATTGAAAATTGAGAGTTGAAAATTGTCGGAAGCTCTCATTTCATGATAGTCCATTTTAGGGCAAATTTCAATATGAAATAATGAGATAATAAAATTAAATTTTAAAAATATTGTGTTAATTGAAACTGAATCGTTGTTATAATATGATTAGTCTCAAATCTGGCAGTTTAATTGCATCTGACTGTTCATATAATTTAACCAAATTTCTCATGAAAACATTTAATATTCTTATCCTCGCTGTTCTCCTGGCCTCCTGTAATACTCAGGTTAAGGAAACAGAAACGAGCAGTTCGACTATAAAAAATAAGGATGAACCTTCATCTACAAATTGTTATTTGTATGCAGGCGAAGCAGATACCGTAAGTTTAAATCTAACGCATGCCGGAGACTCAATTACCGGCTCTTTAGTTTATAATTTTAAAGAAAAGGATAAAAATACCGGAACCATAAATGGAAGGATGAATGGCAATATTCTAATTGCTGAATATATTTTCCTTTCTGAGGGAACTCAATCAAGCAGGCAGGTAGCATTTAAGTTTGAAGGTGGCAACTTTGTTGAAGGATATGGAGAAAGTTATAGCCAAAATGATAAAATCTTATTTAAGAACATAGACTCCTTAAATTTTAATGGTTCCATGAAATTAACGGAGATTGCCTGCCAATAATATCATAAGCATCAAAGAGTTTGTACCTCTTGTAGTATGATATTTGGATTTTGTTCATGGGTTTCGTTTGTAAGGACCATGTGGCAAATTGGATTGCTTTTTCGAATAAAAGTATCAGACAATGAATGGAATAAGTACTATTTTTAATTCGGGATAGGATATGCAGATTCCTTAGCCCTGATGGTAAATATGACCGCTCTTAAAATTGGAAAAAATAATTAAACGTACCTCTCAGTTTAAAGAAAATTACTTATTATAGTCAAATATTAGTGATTCAGGCGTTTTTGCCAGACTGAACCCTGACAAGCCGGAATGATCTGGGGTGTTAACGATATGGCTACCCGGCTATTGCTTAGAACAAAACGATTAATAATTATATAAAACAGATAGATGAACAGAAGAGAAGCAGTCAGGAGAGCGACCCTGTTATTGGGGGGAGCAATTACTTTTTCAAGCTTTGGAGCATTCGCCGAAGTGCTGAGTCCTTTAGCCGGGAATGGTATTGAAGCAAAATCAATAGCATCACAGGAAGCATTGATCGCAGAAATTGCCGACACGATCATTCCGGATACCAAAGGAGTACCGGGTGCCAGAGCTGCAGGCCTGGGGCCATTCATCGTGATGATGATGCAGGATTGTTATACCGCCGATATTCAAAAGCATTTCGCGGATGGATTAATGAAAGTGGATGAAGTATCCCTAAGTCAGTTTAAAAAATTATTTACAGCATTGACTCTCCCGGAGCGGGAAGAGATCTTTAAACTGTTTAAAGCCGAGGCCGAAGCGCAGAAGAAATCCGGAACTGCCCCTTCGCATTTTTTCCAGCTGATGTACGAACTAACCTGCCTGGGTTATTATACCTCAGAGATTGGAGCGACAAAAGCCTTGCGGTATGTGCATATTCCGGGAAGGTATGAAGCCTGCATTCCTTTGCAGCCGGGACAGAAAGCTTGGGCCACCTAAGCCATTGATTAACAGTATCTTGATTAAGACAGATGAATATTAATGTAAAAGCAGAAAAGCAGAATACCTACGATGCGATAGTAGTTGGTTCGGGTATTAGCGGTGGCTGGGCAGCCAAAGAATTGACAGAGAAGGGATTAAAAGTATTAATGCTGGAGCGCGGCCGTAATGTGGAGCACGTGAAGGATTATGATACCGCTTTAATGAAACCCTGGGAATTCAAACACAGGGGAAGAATCACTCCTGAAGAACGCAGCAGGCATGAAGTGCAGACCCGCGGTGGGCAGTACAGCGAGTTTAATGCAAAGTTTTGGGTAGATGATGTCGATTGTCCTTATACTGAAGTAAAACGATTTGACTGGTATCGCGGGTATCATGTGGGTGGAAGATCCCTGACCTGGGGACGTGGTTGTCTCCGTTTGAGTGAGATGGACTTTTCGGCCAATGCCAAGGATGGCTATGGTGTAGACTGGCCTGTACGTTATAAAGATATCGCACCATGGTACGATTATGTAGAGCGCTTTGCCGGTATCAGCGGACAAAACGAGGGTCTTGCTCAATTGCCTGACGGTATATTTCTTCCGCCTTTTGAGATGAACTGTGTGGAGAAAGCGGTGAAAGAACGGATCGAAAAATATTACAACAAAGAGCGGATGATGACCGTTTACCGGATGGCCAACCTGACCGTTCCGCATAATGGCCGAGGTTCCTGTCAGAACAGAAGTCTTTGCAACAGGGGATGTCCCTTTGGTGCTTATTTCAGCACACAATCAGCAACCTTGCCTGCAGCGGTGGCCACTGGTAACCTGACCCTTCGTCCGTATTCAATAGTTAGTGAGGTTCTTTATGATAAAGAAACAGGGAAAGCAAAGGGAGTTATGGTTATCGATTCAGAAACCAATGAGCATATTGAATATTCTGCGAAAGTAATCTTCATGAATGCCTCGACCCTGGGTACTACTCAAATCCTGCTGAACTCAACTTCAGACACTTTCCCTGATGGATTGGGTAACAGCAGCGGGCATCTGGGTCATAACCTGATGGATCATCACTTTCAGATTGGAGCATCAGGAAGAGCAGAAGGTTTTGATGATAAATACTATTATGGAAGACGTCCGATCGGTATTTACATTCCTCGTTACCGCAATCTCG
>JBAZCD010000068.1:0-9951 GCA_041671205.1 Pedobacter sp. | reverse complement strand
TTTAGCCAGAGAAGACCGTCCGGGAGATCAGAGACTGGTCGCGTATATTGTCCCTGAAATAACCGGCGATCAATTGCCGGCAAACCAGCTTGCATCCTGGAAACAGGGACTGAAAGACATCCTGCCACCTTACATGATCCCGGGAGATTTTGTCATACTGAATAAATTTCCTTTGCTGCCCAATGGCAAAACAGATAGAAAAGCACTCCCTAGACCCAATGAAACACTTCAGGAAAATAAAAAACAGGAACTTCCAAAAACTGAAGCTGAAAAATTAATTGCAAAGATATGGGAGGATGTTTTGGGCAGGGAATCTGTAAGTCGCTATGACGATTTCTTTGAATTGGGCGGGCATTCACTCCGGGCTGTGCAGGTAATGATCCGGCTTGAAAAGGAAACCGGAATAAATTTACCCGTCACTGCATTATTTAAGGCATCTGGTCTTATCGAATTTGCAGAGCTGTTCGACGCGGCTAAAAATGAAATACCTGAATCAGATTCTGAGATAATATCTGCCCAAAAAGAACATACCCTTAATAGCCCGCAAGCATCTATTGACGGATTTGTTCCGCCCCGCACAGATATTGAAAGCCTTGTTGCAAAAATCTGGTCAGAGCATCTTGGGATAGATGCTGTAGGCGTTTATGATGATTTTTTTGAGTTAGGCGGACATTCACTTATGGCCATCAGGGTACTCAACCAACTGGAAAAAGAGACCGGAAAACGTCTTCCCCTGACAACTCTGTTTGAGCACACTACCGTAGAGTCCATGGCTTTAGTGCTAAAAATGGATGCAAAATCCATTACCTGGGATTCTCTGGTTCCAATTAAACCTCAGGGGCATAAAATGCCTTTGTATATTGTTCATGGTGCCGGCTTAAATGTACTCTTTTTCAACACTCTGGCTAAAAACATGGATCCCGAGCAGCCGGTATATGGATTACAGGCAAAAGGGCTTAACGGCATTGACGAGCCATTGGAAAAGATAGAAGATATGGCTGCCTATTATATCTCTGAAATAGTGAAGCAAAATCCAAAGGGACCCTACGCAATCGCAGGCTTCTCATTCGGCGGGATTATTGCTTTTGAAATGGCGAAACAATTTAAGACAATGGGCAAAGAGGTGAAGATGCTGGCCATGTTCGATACTTATGCCTACCAGTCTGACAGATTTGACCCCGCCTTCAAAAAACTGTACAACAGTACCCGCTATTTCTGCAAACAATTAATTTACACTTTAACTCTGTTTAAAGAAGATCCCAAACGGACGATTGAATATAAAACAGAGGCCGTTAAACGCAGGCTTATTCAATTTTACTGGAGATTCAAATATGGCAAGGATCAAAATCAGCAAGGATTTTTTGGTTATGCCAATAACATTGATATTAAAAACGGAGAAGCCTGGGAAAAATATGTTTTCACTCCATATAATGGGTCTATAGAGCTTTTTCGTGCTAAAAAACGCACTTTCTACATGGACGACTTCGAGTATCTCGGATGGAAACCATTCGCACTCAAAGGAATAAGGATACATGAGATTCCGGGCGAGCACAATTACATTTTTGCTCCTCCAAACGACAGGGAATTTGCAAAAATCCTGCAGCAATGCCTTGACAATGCTATCCGTAAAAAGGTGTAATCAGATCTGATCACATGTCATACGTTCGTATTTACTGCAATCAGATCAATCCTCTCTGGAAGCATAGAGATGTTATTCACTCTGCACAAACAACAGATGTCTGGAGAATAAATGTGAGAGACAGCCATGCTATTCCTGAAAATATACTCAGTACCGAAGAAAGATTAAAGGCCTCACGCTTTCTTCACAACAAAGACAGAGACAGCTACACAAGCCGGAGGGCTGCCCTGAGAATCCTGCTGAGCCGGTACCTTGACATTCCTGCCCCAGAAATTGAATTTATAACCGGTGTAAATAAAAAGCCTGAAATTAAAGCCCAATTAAGCAGTATTCAGTTTAATTTATCTCACTCAGGGGATCAGATCCTTATCGCAATTTCAGATAAAGCAGTTGGGGTCGATATCGAACGAATTGACCCTGATTTCAACTTTTCTGATATCCTTAAACACAGTTTCAGTGAGCAGGAAATTGAATACATGGAACAAAAAGGAAATAGAAGGGAACTTTTTTTTAAGCTCTGGACCAGAAAAGAAGCATTGACCAAGGCGAGTTCAAAAGGGCTGGATGATGATCTGTCAAAAATCCCCTGTCTTGATGGTTCGTACACTTCGCGCACAGAACTCATCGGTTTAGAAGGTACATGGAATACGAGCAGTTTCAGTATCAATAAAGAATATGAATGTACTATCGCCTGTTTAGCCGGTCAAAAACTGAATTTTCTGAATTTTGATTTCTGAAACCTTTGTCAGGGCCTTGTACAATGACTATTGAGTTACCTCTCTCTGGACCAAACCTCATAGATTGGGTTCCCGGTAGAACTAAGTCCGGAATGATGCCACATACCGTCGACCAGTTTTCCATCAAAAGAAAGCGAAGCACCAACCCGCTTATTATCGCGTGAGAAGAATTCGATATTCTCGGTGTATTTCCCGTTTACAAAAGTGTAGGAACCACCACCCGTTCCAAAAAACTCTTTAGTTTCAGTATTGATCGCGGCCCATTGAAACTTCGTTCCGGTCAGAATTTTCAATGTTTTACGGGCTCCGCGCGGACTTAATACGATCTTGTCCTCCTGCTTGCGTCCTGACATTCTCCAGGTGCCTGCCATATCCCCTTCTCCCTTATCGAGCAATTCCCATGTGGCTTTTTTACCGCTGATATTAGTATTTAATCTATCCTTATTGATTGCAAAACTATAGGTTAGCGACTGACCGATCTGATCCTTTTCATGAGTATTGAATTCTATTTTGGCTATCACATCCTTACCAGAAACGGTATAAGTCCCTCCCCGGGTTTGAATGAACTGCTTATTTACCCGGTCAAAAATGGTATGCATAAAATACCCGTCAGAAAATAATAGAACCTGCTCTAAAGTACTTTGCTGTGTTTTCCATGCTCCATAGACCGAAAGATCAGCAATCTTCTTTTCAGGAATAAGCCCCGTAAGAAAAACCATCAGTATAACTGACAGCCCGGGGAACAAAATTTTAATTCTGTTTAGCATCATAGTACACTGATTTTCATATTAAAAATAAGAAAAAAATCAAGTACCTGCAAGGGCTTATCTGTTATCTATTGTCAGTATAATTTTCTTAAATTCAACTCCCGCACTCATAACTCAAAAAATCTTATCGATAGAATTCCAGATGATCCGAAGGCTGGAAATGATTACGATCACCCCAACCCCAATGAACATCTTTTTAAGAGGCAGTTTACCAACAAATCTTGCAGCAATGGGTGCCGCGATAACTCCACCCACAATCAATCCTACAATAGACTGCCAGTGACTTACTCCTAATATAACAAAGAAGGTAAGTGCGCTTGCCATAGTCACAAAGAATTCTGTCAGGCTTACAGAACCGATGACATATTTAGGAGTACGGCCCTTTGAAATTAGTGTGCTGGTAACCAGCGGCCCCCAGCCTCCACCTCCAAAAGAATCGAGGAAACCACCGGCACCGGCAAGCCATCCGGCATGTTTAACTTTTTGAGCTTTTCTTTTCTTTTTAAATGCATTGATCAGTATTTTAATTCCCAGAAACATGGTATAAAATGAGATCACAGGCCGGATAATTTGTCCGTAATTCTCTCCTGCATAGCCCAGCAGAACAGCACCAGCAATGGCGCCCAAAACGCCGGGGATCAGAAGCGTTTTAAACAGCTTCATATTGACATTGCCGAAACGGTAATGGCTAAAACCAGATGCACCACTTGAGAACATCTCAGCCGTATGAATACTTCCTGAAATAACTGCCGGGTTCAAACCACCCGACAATAAAAGTGTTGTGGATACTACACCATAACCCATACCTAAAGCACCGTCGACCATTTGAGCGCAAAAGCCTACAAGCAGCATCCATAAAAACTTATCATCGATCCGGGAAGACACTTCCTTACTAAATCCAATAAAAGCAGGATAAGAAACATACAAATAAACTGCATAAGCAATAAACAATATTACCAGACTGAATAATGATAAATAGGCAATTCTTTTCCATCTCTTTTCCTGAGAGCTTATTGTAACTTTTACAACTTGTACTGTATTTTGTTTCGCTTGTATCATCAGTGGTTTAAAATATAAATAATCCGGAACACCATGAATGATGTTCCGGATCATTATTTATGATTCAGGTCATTATTTATTCAGGAGGCCATCAAATGTTATCGCAACATAATATAAACCACCTATTGTCGGTCCACCGGCATACTGAACATAGGTTCTGTTAAAAATATTTGTGCCACCCAGTTTAACATTAGCCTTTGATTCAGGTATTTTATAGCTGATCTGAGCATCGAATGTACTGTATGAGGGCACTATCCCGTTTACCAGGGGGCTCTCCCAGAGGAACTCCTCCTGCCATCTCCAGACCACGTTAAATCCAAGGTTTTTTGCGACCTCACGATTTCCGAATGAAAGGTTGCTTGTCCGGTTTGGTGTATTAAACCCCGTCACAAATACATCTGCCTGTTTGTTCTCAGTGATATCATTATAGCTCAGGCTCCCTGCAAGGGTGTATTTTTTGTAGAAGTTATAGGTCAGGCCAGCAGAGCTTCCGAAATTTTTGTAAGTGTTTTTTGCATTGGTATAAACGCGGTACCTGGTCTGCTGACTGTTTCTGTTGGCAGCGAGTGCTGCAATTGCAGCTGCATCTGTACCGGCAGTTGCTTGTGTAGTCAGCGTTGGACTTGTTAACTGATAGGGAACTGCAACCTCTACCTGTCCGAGAAAACCACTGTATTCATTGGAATAAGCATCAATATCAATCACCAATTTATTATCAAGCAATACGCTTTTATACCCTATTTCAAAGGAATTGATCCGTTCAGGACGAGTTGCCGACAAACTTGTAACTGCCAGCAGGCTCTTATTTTTAATAGCAGCATTTGCAGCGGTCAATCCTAATGCAACATCTGCATTCACTGCAGCATTAAATGCATTAATTGAAGCCAGGGTATATGAATTATCAAGATAATTTAAACCCTCATTGATATAAGTTAAGCCCCCAACTCTTCTGATATTTCCATTATTTACGTAAGAAACTGCCTCAAATAAGGCCGGAAATCTGAAGCCATTCTGATAAGAGGCTCTTATATTATGTTTTTCAGCCAGAGTGTACACTGCTGCAATCCGCGGATTAAGTTTAGCAGTAAACTCGGGATTGTAATCTAAACGCAAAGACCCGAAGAACTTAAGTTTCTCTTCAAAAAATGTTTTAGTTACCTGTGTAAAAGCACCAAACTTTTTATAATAAACATTGTCGCCAAATGACCCGTCTGCCAGTACCTTATTTCTATCAGAAATTGGCCTTTTAAAATCTACGAAATTATTCCCATCAGGTATAACCTCATAAACCCGGGCATCGGCTCCGATCAGGAGGTCAAAAACCTGTGTGTATTTTGAAAGATCCCATTGCGCATCCGTATGATACGTGCGGCTTCTTTGAGTAAGCCATGCACCACCTGTAGCCGGTGCTCCCGCTATCACAGCTCCATGATCCCAGTTATTGATACCGGTAATGGTTTTCTTCAGGGCATTGAACCCTGGTGTTCCGGGTTCAACCCTGCCGGCATCGGCTGCTGCCCTGCCAAGTCTGAGGGCATCTGCAAGTGTTGATCCTCCATTCAATGCATTTTGCAATGCAGTTTTATACTTTGCTCCCCAAACCGCATTGGTACCTCCGCTGGTGATATCCAGGTTATCTACAGTTGGTTTAATATTGTATGAATCACCAGTATTCTCTATCGATACATAGGATTTAATGAAATAATTAGAGCCCTTTAATTCCAGTTTATGGTTTTGAACACTTACATTATCCATCTGGATCTTGTTGCCGCGCTGGAATATTCCGTCAAGCTGTCCATAACGATAGCCATAGGATAACTCGGCATTCTTGCTGATCCTGTAATGTAAAGCTGCATCCAGTTTTAAGTTATCAACAACCGGACTCACCACATCTTTTTCCCAGTATCCGGTCCGTCTGACAATAAGACTCTGATTTCCGGTTCTTCCGGGGATATTTAATCCGCTAATTGTTACTGCATTACTTCCTCCATCATCACCATACTTATTCCATGCATCATAAGCAGGGTTATTTGTATCTGCATTCAATTCCGGAAATTTAGGATTGGCCGTATTCAGATTGTTGGGATTCTGGTTTGTACGTGTATCCGACAGCCAGTCGGTACCTCTCATATAACTCAGGTTTACTTTAAATGCAAATTTATCATGATACGCTTTCGCAAACCTTACCGCCGTTTCAGTCAGGTTGCTCAAATCTCTGCCTGTACCACCCAAATGATTGATCCCCGATTTTTGATAGATACTTAAACCCTGGTAAAGAAACGGACTTTTGGTGATCAGATTCGCCATCCCGTTTATTGCACTCATCCCGTACAATGCGGATGCAGCACCGGGAGTAATCTCCACACTGGCAATGTCCAGTTCTGTAGGGCCAATCGCATTACCCAAAGGCACACCAAGCGTTCCTGCCTGCATATCTACTCCATCAACCAATTGTACAAACCGGAAATTATTGGGAATATTAAAGCCCCGGGTATTCGGTACCTTAAAGGTGATACTGGAGGTAGTCATTTGCACCCCTTTCACATTTTCAAGCGCATCATAAAAGCTGGGAGCCGGAGACTCGCGGATTGCCCGGATATCTAATTTTTCAATGGCGACAGGTGATTTCAATATACTTTCCTCTACTCTTGAAGCAGTTATTACCACCTCATTTCCCAATAGCGTTTGAGTTATCAGCGCAATATTTAACTGCGGACCAGCCTCTTTCACTTCAAATTCCTGGGATTGAAAACCAATGCTCGAAAAAGTCAGCGTAAAAGGAAATTTCAATCTGGATCGTAGCTTGAATTTCCCCTGTTCATCAGTCGTGGTACCGGCTATGGTACCTTTGATCAGAACACTTACTCCCGGCAAGGGAAGCTGATTACCCTGTTCTGTTACCTTGCCGCTGACTTCGATCAGTTGATTCTCCTGCGCTGTGGCGATCTGACGGAAACAGAGCAGAAATAGTAAGGAAAACAGGATGAAACGGAGGACTGAAATACTGCTGCTATATGATTTATTATGAATTGTTATTGATAAACTTATTGCTTTCATGTTGTTGTTATTGTTAAAAAATGAGAAATACACTAAAAATCAGGAAGGGTCAGCACATGCAACAACATGGAGTATTATTGGAGTAAGAGGCTATGGTATTCATGAAAATTTGCTTGAAAAAAAATTGTTTCATATAAAGTCTATAGATTTAGTAGACAATTATAATTCATTTTTTTATTTCTGCCTAATTTTTTTTAAAAAATCTGCTGAGATTCTTGTTATAATTACTAAAATCCCTGCCCAGACAGAATTAGGAAGCCTCCCGGCAGGCAGGTAAATGCCTCATTTTGCTGATTAAAAGAAAAACGCATTTCATCTGAGATACTGCTCCCATTAACTGAGATACTGCTCCCATTAACAAACAGGCTAATCGCCAAATTGTCAAATTATTTTTCGCTTTACTAAAAATTTTAGTATAAATTTGCCTCTCTGCAATTCAGTTATGCTAAAGGATAAACAAATCATACACATTGATCAGGATGCCTTTTTTGTATCTGTAGAGCTCTTAAAGAACTCTTCCCTGATTGGAAAACCGGTGATCATCGGGGGCAGCTCCGACCGCGGGGTGGTGGCATCCTGCAGTTATGAGGCGCGGAAATTCGGGATCCACTCTGCTATGCCCTCGCGAATGGCCAGGCAGCTTTGTCCCCATGCCAGCTTTATTCGCGGCAATATGGATGAATACAGTAAATACTCGCATATGGTAACTGAGATCCTTCAGGAACGGGTTCCCTTACTGGAAAAAGCTTCTATTGATGAACACTACATCGATATGACCGGAATGGACCGTTTCTATGGCTGCATGAAATTCGCGCATGAGCTGAGGCTCTTTGTAATGAAGGAAACAGGACTGCCCCTTTCCTTTGGCCTGTCGGCAAATAAAACTGTTTCGAAAATCGCCACCAATGAGTGTAAGCCTAACGGAGAACGGCAGGTGCCTTATGATGAGATTCAGCCTTTTTTAAACCCCCTATCGATCAAAAAGATTCCGGGACTGGGGCAGACAACCTATATCAAACTAAGTGAAATGGGAGTTCGTCAGATATACACCCTGGCCCGGATCCCTCAGGAACAGCTATTCAGAGTGCTCGGGAATAACGGCATAAGTCTCTGGCAAAAAGCCCGTGGAATAGATAATTCACCGGTAATACCTTATCATGACCAGAAATCAATCGGAACACAAAGCACCTTCGAAGCCGACAGTATCGATACCCGAAAGATCAAACAATTACTCACATCCATGGTCATGGATCTCTGTTTTCAGCTCAGGACCCAGCGAAAACTAACAGCCTGTATCACCGTAACCATACGTTACTCCAATTTTGAAACCCATACCCGGCAGGCGAGGATACCTTACACCACACTGGACTCCTTCCTGATCAGCAAAGCGAAAGAACTGTTTGATCAGGTGTACAACCGGCGTATGCTGATCCGCCTGGTTGGAGTCAAATTTTCGCAGCTGGTCAGCGGGTATGAACAGATCAGTCTGTACAGTGCTTCCGAAGAACAATATAAACTGTATCAGGCCATGGACCGTATCCGGAACAGGTATGGTGAAAAGGCTGTAAAACTGGCATCTACCATCGATATCAATCTCTGAGCCATGTACCTGAATGTTCATTCCCAATATAGTTTGCGCTATGGCACCCTTTCTATCGAAAAGCTGGCCGCACAGGCTAAATTTATGGGAATAGAACAAATGGCCCTTACCGATATCAATAATTCTACAGGGGCTATAGAGTTCATCCGGGAGTGCCGGGAAAAGGGCATTAAACCGATTACCGGCATCGAATTCAGAAGAGCTGACCAGGTGCTTTATATCGGCATTGCCCGCAACCGGGAAGGAATGAAAGAGCTGAACGATTTTCTGAGTTTCTATAATCTGAGCCGCCTGGAACTCCCGGATAAACCATGGGATTTTCAGAATGCCTGTATCATCTATCCCTATTCTCAGAAACACCCTGCATTGAAAGAGAATGAGTTTCTGGGAATTCCCTACCGGAACCTGGGTATGCTTTTCGGGAAACCATTATCGGGAATAAAAGATAAGATCGTAGCCCTGCACAGTGTGAGCATAGGCAGTAAGATCGAACACCGCCTGCACACCTATTTGCGGGGAATAGACTTAAATACCATTCTCTCGAAAATAGGAGAAAATGAACGCTGCCACGAAGATGAGGTGTTCCTGCCCGGGGATCAGCTGAAAAAGCATTACAGTTCCCATCCATTCATTATCAGTAATACCCTAAAACTGATGAATGATTGCAGCTGCAGTTTTGAAACTGGCTCGAAGAACCGGAAAACATTTACCGGATCGGCCAAAGATGATAAAGATCTGCTGGAAAAGCTCGCCATGGAAGGAATGGAATACCGCTATGGCCGCTCGAACAGGGAAGCTTTAAAACGGGTACAGAAAGAACTGGTGGTTATTGATGAACTGCATTTCTCTGCTTATTTTCTGATCACCTGGGATATCATCCGCTATTCTATGGCCAGGGGCTATTACCATATTGGAAGGGGCTCAGGGGCAAACAGCATCGTATCTTACTGCATGCGTATCACTGATGTGGATCCGATAGAACTCGACCTGTATTTCGAACGCTTTCTGAACCGGCAGCGGAGTAGTCCGCCCGACTTCGACATCGATTACAGCTGGGATGAACGGGAAGATGTGCAGGACTATATATTTAAA
>JBAZCD010000067.1:0-9965 GCA_041671205.1 Pedobacter sp. | reverse complement strand
CTTGTCTGAAGGTGCAGACCTGATCGATATCGGCGCCTATTCATCCCGGCCGGGGGCAGAGCATATTACTGAAGAAACTGAACATGACCGGATGATCCCGGTATTAAAAACCATTGTCAGAGAATTCCCTGAAGCAATATTGTCCATAGATACCTTCAGGTCAGGAATTGCAAAAGCAGCCATAGAGGAAGGAGCTGCCATCATCAATGATATTTCGGCAGGAGCTCTGGATCCTCAAATGTTTCAAACCATTGCAGATCTGGGTGTGCCCTATATCATGATGCACATGAAAGGTACTCCTCAAAACATGTCGTATCATACAGATTATCAGGATATTACAACTGAGGTATGCCGGTATTTTTCTGTCAAAATACAAGAGTTAAAGGACTTGGGAGTTAAAGACCTGGTCGTTGATCCCGGTTTTGGCTTTTCAAAAACGCTGGAGCAGAATTATGAGTTACTGAGGAATCTTGAGCATTTAAGATCTTCCGGGCACCCGGTTCTTGCCGCACTTTCACGCAAATCAATGATCTATAAACTGCTGGAAACTGATGCTGAACATGCACTTAATGGTACAACAGCTGCTAACACGATCGCTCTGATAAAAGGGGCGAATATTCTCCGTGTACACGACGTTAAAGCAGCCCTTGAAGCCGTTAAAATCGTAAACCAAATAAATATCATTCGCTATTAAGAAAATCGTAAAACCCAGTGATTTCTAAATACTTTGTACTAAGTACAGAGTACTAATTCTCATCAAATCGTAATTAATAATTACTTTAGCAGAATGGAAGGATTTGACTTCAGTTTCCTTAATGTACGTTTTCTGGACATCCTCGATATACTCCTGGTTGCCCTGATCATTTATTATATATATAACCTGATCAGGGGAACCATTGCGCTCAACATCCTGCTCGGACTGGTGATCATTTATGCCGTTTACCTCCTGGTTAAACAGGCACATATGCGTCTGCTGACCGAATTACTGGGAGGATTCGTCAGTGTTGGTTTTATCGCACTGATCGTAGTGTTTCAGCAGGAGATCAGACGTTTCCTTTTACTCATCGGAAGAAATGCCTCCTTACAGAAAAATAAGGCCTGGTGGTCCTTTCTGTTTGGCCGGAAGGAGATCGTTAAAAATAATTCGATCCGCGTTAAGCCAATCATCGATGCCTGTAAGAGTATGCAAAAGAGCCGCACGGGTGCCTTAATTGTATTTGCAAAATACTATGATGAACAATTCTACCAGAATAGCGGTGAAAATATAGAAGCAAAAGTTTCAAAGCGCCTACTGGAAAGTATCTTTCAGAAAACGAGTCCGCTGCATGATGGAGCCGTAATTATTTCTGAAAACCGCATCAAATGCGCCAGCAGCATCTTACCTCTGACAGAGAATGATAAACTGCCCCCGCAGTTTGGATTACGGCACCGGGCAGGAATAGGAATTTCTGAAATGAGTGATGCCGTAGCCGTAATTGTCTCGGAAGAAACAGGAGAAATTTCTTACGCCAAACAGGGTCGTGTTCGCATGAACCTGAGTTTCTCTGAGCTGGAAAAGCTTCTGAACAAGGATTATTAACTTTTCCGGTAAAAAAATCCCGCAGCTGTAACTGCAGGATTTCCATTGCATAAATTCTGTCCGGTCAGCAATATTGATCAAATGCCTGTTGCAGATTATCTGCGATCATTTGTGCGGGGCGGCCTTCGATCATGTGACGTTCGATCATATGAACCAGTTTACCATCCTTAAATAAGGCAATTGCCGGAGAAGACGGAGGATAAGGAAGCATATATGCTCTGGCTTTATCAACAGCCTCCTTTTCCATGCCTGCAAAAACAGTTACAAATTTATCGGGGTGTTTTTCATGCTGGGTAGAAATCCTTGCAGCCGGGCGTGCATTGGCAGCAGCACAACCGCATACAGAATTAACCATGACCAAAACAGTTCCTTCCGATTTTATAGCCTGATCAACTTCCTCCGGAGTTCTCAGATCCTGAAAGCCGGCATTGACCAGCTCCTGACGCATTGGAGCAACTAAATATTCTGGATACATATTTTTGTTTTTAAAAATTGAATGATAAGCAAAGTTAAGTATTTGAAACACATACATCCTAACTATACTGCCTTTTGACGCTGCCATTACCAAAGGAAACCGGATTTGTGAAAATAATTCAATATTCCCGCCTCTGAATATCAACCAAAAACATCCAATTGCAACAAAATGGTATTATGAAATTGCTTTCTGATTAAGCTTTTGAATTGCCTGAAAATCATGTACTTTTGCAAGGTTTTTCCGGAACTGTAATTCCAAGAGGTATAATTCAGTTTACAGAAAGCATTAATTATTTATTTATCAATACGTTCAATCGTATTTAAACAAACAAACTATGTCATCAGTAGAGACAAATTATGTTCCTTACAAAGTTAAGGACATCACATTAGCAGAATGGGGCCGTAAAGAGATCGGTCTTGCTGAAGCAGAAATGCCGGGATTAATGGCACTTCGTAAAGAATTCGGTGCTTCAAAACCACTTAAAGGTGCGCGCATCGCAGGATGTTTACACATGACCATTCAGACCGCCGTTCTGATCGAAACTCTGGTTGAATTAGGAGCTGAAGTTACCTGGTCATCCTGTAACATTTTCTCAACTCAGGATCATGCAGCAGCAGCAATCGCAGCGGCAGGTATTCAGGTTTATGCCTGGAAGGGTCTGAATGAGGAAGAATTTGACTGGTGTATTGAGCAAACTTTACATTTCGGTCCGGATCGCAAACCATTAAACATGATCCTTGATGATGGTGGTGATTTAACTAATATGGTATTTGACAGGTTCCCTGAGCTGATTGCAGGTATCAAAGGTCTTTCTGAAGAAACTACTACCGGTGTTCACCGCTTATATGAGCGTATGAAAAACGGAACATTGCACTTACCTGCAATCAACGTAAATGATTCAGTTACCAAATCTAAATTTGACAATAAATATGGTTGCCGTGAATCATTGGTTGATGCGATCCGTCGTGCAACTGATGTAATGATGGCCGGTAAAGTTGCTGTTGTTTGCGGTTATGGTGATGTTGGTAAAGGTTCTGCAGTTTCCTTAAGCTCTCAGGGAGTTCGTGTAATTGTAACTGAAATTGACCCGATCTGTGCTTTACAGGCAGCAATGGAAGGATATGAAGTGAAGAAATTAGCTACAGCAATTAAAGAAGCCGATATCGTGGTAACTACTACCGGTAATTGCGACATTGTTCGAGGCGAACACTTCCTTGCTTTGAAGGATAAAGCAATTGTTTGTAATATCGGACACTTCGACAATGAGATCGATATGGCCTGGCTAAACAGCAATTATGGTAATACAAAAGTAGAAATCAAACCTCAGGTTGATAAATATACAATCAATGGTAAAGATGTGATCGTACTTGCTGAAGGTCGTTTAGTGAATTTAGGTTGTGCAACTGGTCACCCATCATTTGTTATGTCTAATTCATTTACCAATCAGACTTTAGCTCAGTTAGAGCTTTGGACAAACACTGATAAGTATGAGAACAAGGTTTATGTTCTTCCAAAATATTTGGATGAAAAAGTAGCCCGTTTACACCTGGCAAAAATTGGTGTCGAACTGGAAACATTGGATCAGCATCAGGCTGATTATATCGGTGTTCCTGTAGAAGGTCCGTTCAAATCGGATTCATACAGATACTAACGTCAGAGGTCGGAGGTATGAAGCAGGATGACAGAGGTCTGATTGCCGATTACTAAGTTCAGATGTCCGATAGAGGCCATTATTTAAAGGAGTGCTTACTTTAGGGTAAGCATTTTTTATTGGTAAATGACTGGTTAGAATATCAGTCAGGAGTGTAAGAGATGTTTCTTAGTTGAATTCGTAATTACTATAATTTTTTATCCGATGTGCACATGCGTCCAGTGTCCACCGCTGGTCCGAAGGACTCCTTTGGAGCGGGGAAATCAAAGGGGGTGGATTGTAATCTGTTTTTTGAAAAGCAAGGCCTGTGGTTCTTCCGTTCAGGCAGCCCCGTGCTTCGCTTTCGTTTTTGCCTTCAAAAAGGCAAAAAGCTGCCGCTGCGCCCGGGTTTAGATTTGATGAGACAGCGCTTATTGCAAATACGGCATTAGGGCATTTTATCTATCTTTGTTATATCTTCTGCCTAATAAAAAAGTGTTCCCATTTATAATATGACAAAATTATCCGTTAACATCAATAAAATAGCTACACTTCGTAATTCAAGAGGTGGCAACAACCCTGATCTTGTAAAAGTAGCACTGGATGCAGAACGCTTTGGCGCAGAAGGAATTACAGTTCATCCGCGTCCTGATGAAAGGCATATCAGATATCAGGATGTATTCGATCTGAAGAAGGTAATCAGTACTGAATTCAATATTGAAGGTAATCCTAAGGAACAAAAATTTGTTGACCTTGTTCTGGCAAACACTCCCGCGCAGGTAACCCTGGTTCCGGATACTGAGGGACAGTTAACTTCAAACCACGGCTGGGATACTGTTAAGCATCAATCTTATTTAAAAGATATTATCGCAGAATTCAAATCTGCCGGCATCAGAGTATCCATCTTTGTTGATCCGTTGGTAGAAATGGTTGAAGCCGCAAAAACTACCAGAACCGACCGGATAGAACTCTACACAGAAGCTTATGCAAGCGGATACCATCAGGATAAAGCAACTGCTATTAAACCCTACATAGATGCTGCAATTGCTGCAAATAAGTTAGGCCTGGGCATCAATGCCGGGCATGATCTGGATCTGCATAATCTGAATTATTTCTCTAAAAACATTCCGGGTCTTCTGGAGGTCAGTATCGGCCATGCACTAATCTGCGATGCCTTGTATTTAGGTCTCGAAAATACGATTCAGATGTACCTCAGAGAATTGAAAAACATCTGATCTTCTTAGCTGAAATAAAAAACATGATTCATACCCTGGATATTCATCATTTTCTGGAATTGGCAGAAACTATTCCTGTGATAGATGTCAGGACGCCGCTGGAATTCGATCATGCAAGAATACCCGGCGCATATAATCTGCCTATCTTTTCAAATGAAGAAAGGGTTCAGGTAGGTACAACCTATAAGCAAAAAAGCCGTGAAGCGGCAATTCTTTTGGGATTCGATCTTACCGGCCCAAAGTGGTCGGGTTTTATTAAGCAGTCCCTGAAGATTGCCCCTGAAAAAAAGATTATGGTACATTGCTGGCGCGGAGGAATGCGCAGCGGTGCAATGGCCTGGGCACTGAATCTTTATGGTTTCGAGGTATATCTTCTGGAAGGTGGTTATAAGCGATTCAGAAACTGGGTTCTTGATAAATTTGAGGAACAATACCCCATCATCGTTCTTGGTGGGATGACCGGATCCGGTAAAACCCGGATCCTGCATAAACTGAAAGAAAAAGGACAGCAGGTAATTGATCTGGAAGGACTTGCACAACATCAGGGATCTTCTTATGGATCTATGGGACATCTCATCCAGCCAAGTCAGGAACATTTTGAAAATCTGCTTGCAATGGCTTTGAGTAAAATTGATAAAAAAAGCCTTCTCTGGCTCGAAGATGAAAGTTTATCGATAGGCAGATGCTTTATCCCTAATCCGATTTTTAAACAGATGAGGGAAAATACTGTCTTTAAGGTGATTATTCCTCTTGATAAAAGGGTTGATTTTCTGGTTGAAGAATATGGAAAACTGGACAAAGAGTTCCTGATTGAAAGCACTGAAAGAATTGGAAGACGCCTGGGTCCTGAGCAAACACGCGATGCAACAGAAGCAATCAGAGAAGGCAGAATGGCCGACTTTATCCGAATTGTACTTCACTAGTACGATAAAACTTATGCAAACGGACAGGGAAAAAGGAAACCTGAAAATATTGAAATTATCCCTTGCAGGGAAACCAATGCCGGGGAAAATGCCATAACTATTATGGAATACCTCAAACAAAAACAGTCTCCGGACTTTTAATAACCATTTAAAATAATGAACGCTGAAGAAATAAAATTAACTCAATATTCACATGGCGCTGGTTGTGGCTGCAAAATCAGTCCGGCAGTTTTGGATATAATCCTGCACAGCCCGATCATTCATACAGCCGATCCGAAACTATTGGTAGGGAATAATACCCGGGATGATGCGGCCGTTCTGGACCTTGGGAATGGCAATGCCTTAATCTCAACAACTGACTTTTTTATGCCAATTGTGGATGATGCTTACGATTTTGGAAGAATCGCTTCTGCTAATGCCATCAGCGATGTTTATGCTATGGGCGGGAAGCCCGTATTAGCTATCGCTATATTGGGCTGGCCGATAGATAAATTATCGCCCGAAGTTGCACAAAAAGTGCTCGAGGGTTCCAGGGCAATTTGTACTGAGGCGGGAATAACTCTCGCCGGTGGGCATAGCATTGATTGTCCTGAACCTGTATTTGGCCTGTCAGTAAATGGCATTGTCGATATTAAACATTTAAAACAAAACTCCACAGCAGAGACAGGATGCAAACTTTATCTTACCAAAGCACTCGGAGTGGGAATCCTGACCACGGCACAAAAAAAGGGAATTCTAAAACCTGAACACGCAGCTATTGCCCCAAAAAGCATGTCGATGCTTAATAAGATTGGCGAAACTCTGGGAAAGCTGGATTATGTAAAGGCCATGACTGATGTTACAGGATTTGGATTACTTGGACATCTGTCAGAAATGTGTGAGGGAAGTAACTTACAGGCAGTAATCGAATTCGACAAAGTCCCCAAGATTGGTGTGATCGGAGAATACCTGGATCAAAACTCAGTCCCGGGCGGCACCAACAGAAACTGGAACAGCTACGGTCATAAAATTAAATCAGGCAGTAAGACCCTGGATCGTAAGACCACTATTCTTGCCGATCCTCAGACCAGCGGCGGCCTGCTGGTAGCTGTTGAGGAATCCCGAGTTGCAGAATTTGAGGAAATTCTACGGTCGAATGGGATTCCGGAAACCAATATAATTTGTTTCGGATCGTTAAAAGAAAAAACAGGAGACTTCCTGATAGAAGTGGTGTAATTATACAGATACTACCATTGAGGGTATGGAATATTGGCTTTCTAAAACACCGCAAGAACGCCTGTCTGCGGTGACTTTCCTGATTAATCAAAATATGGCTCCGGGAAAACAAATGGATACAACAATTCACAATCATTTAAAAATGCACCTGTGATACTTTCTGTGGATGTTGAAGATTTAGAAACAAAACGAAAAAAGAAAACCTAGCCTTTAAAACAAGATGAACAGATTAGTATTATTATAAATTATTACTCTTTATGCAGATATCAGACAACTAATATAATTAAGCAGATCTTTATATTTTTGATTCATGGATGTAAAAAATAGACTTAGAAACACCTTGGTGAGAAAAATTCAGCAGCTATCGACAGATAAGTTGACTGAAATAAATAATCTATTGAATAAAATTGAAATTCATATTAAATCAAAAGATAAAACCTTAAAATTGGCTGGAACCTGGAAAGACTTAGATGATGACATATTCATGGAAAGGGATCCCTTTTGGATACGTGTATAACTTACTCTTGGCATCACCAATCGGATTTCCTCATCCTGTACATACAGTTTAACAAAGTCATATTGCATGAGCTTTGAGATTTCGGAAAGCTGTTTAATATCAATACTGCTGCGCTTAAAAAGATATTGTACATTTCTTGCTAAAAATATTCCCTGCTACCGGAAGCCAGCTTTAATTTCTGATGTGCTATATTTAGGATTCGAAATCGCCTGACAGATGTATTTTAAAATAAAAAAAATGAAAAGATTAGTAATATTTTTAGTTACCGCTATTATTTCCTTCCATTTCAGCGGATGCGGGAATGAAACAACGATTAATGATGATGAAGCATCGGCGGTAATTTCTGATTATCTGGAGGAAAAACCTGAATATAAGACCGCGAGTTTCGAATTCGGCGAAATGAAGTTCAGAGGAAATAAAGACCATGAAGAACTTGATAAATATAAGACACTGGAAGATCTGGGATACATTACGATGAGTCTTCAGGAACAAAAGAAAGTATTCCTCTCAAAAGACAGCACCTTTGTTTACCTGATCTCTTTAACAGAAAAAGCAGCGCCACTCGTTCTTGATCAGGGTAAAGATAAAGCTACGGTTAAAACAATTATTTATGTTCTCGATAACGATAAACCTGTCAATTTTGTAAAAACGAATGATAAGTCGGCAAAGGCCACAGTAACTTTAATGAAAGAAGAAACAGACTTTTATCCCTTCGACAATAACAAAGGATCGAACAGTGAGTTTATCACAAAAACCTATAAACTGAAGCTGAAGAAAGAAGAAGGATGGGTAGTCTCGGGCGAAAAATAAGTCCATCCTAAGCCCTGAAGAGTTTATATTCCGGCGGTCTGATTGAATCTGAAAGACCGCATGACCGCATGTTAGTACTAAATTAATTTGGTGGCAATTTAATTCTGCATTCAAAGAATATGGGGAAAATCCTTATTTTTGCTTCATAAAAACCCTCCCTATTTTAATGAAACTGAATATAGATTATCAGGAAAAATTTGAACAACGTCATATTTCTCCAAATGAGCAGGATACTGCCAAAATGCTTGGTACCATTGGCTTAAATTCAATTGACGAGCTGATCAGGCAAACCGTACCATCCAGTATCAGGCTGAAACAAGCTCTGAACCTGCCTGCAGCAAAGAGTGAGTTCGACTATCTGAATGATCTGAAACAAACAGCTTCAAAAAATAAAGTATTCAAATCCTATATCGGCCAGGGTTATCATGACGTAATAGTGCCCGGTGTTATTCAGCGAAATATTCTGGAAAATCCGGGATGGTACACCCAATATACCCCTTATCAGGCAGAAATAGCACAAGGCCGCCTGCAGGCTCTATTGAATTTCCAGACCATGGTGATCGATCTTACAGGAATGGAGATAGCCAATGCTTCACTGCTGGATGAAGGTACCGCCGCTGCTGAAGCGATGTTCATGCAATACAGTCTTCGTAAAAATCTGGATGCAAAAGTTTTCTTTGTCTCTGAAGAGTTACTGGCACAGACTATCGATATTCTTCAAACCCGTGCAGCTCCCTATGGAATTGAGATCAGAATTGGAAATCACGAGACTGCAGAACTTAATGAGACCATGTTCGGTGCAATTGTTCAATACCCTGCAGGTAAGGGTGCTGTTTACAATTATTCAGAATTTGCATCCAGTGCTCATGAGAAAGGCATAAAACTCACGGTAGTGGCCGACATCATGGCTCTTGCTTTATTAAGTCCTCCGGGAGAATGGGGGGCTGACATTGTGGTGGGATCAACCCAGCGTTTTGGCATACCGATGGGCTTTGGCGGTCCTCATGCAGCTTTTTTTGCTACTAAAGAAGAATATAAGCGCTCACTGCCGGGCAGAATCATCGGTGTAACCATCGACAGTGCAGGAAATTACGCACTTCGCATGGCACTTCAAACACGTGAACAGCATATCAGGAGGGATAAAGCAACTTCAAATATTTGTACAGCACAGGCTCTTCTGGCTATCATGGCGAGTATGTATGCCATTTACCATGGCCCTGCCGGGATAAAACTGATCGCAGAACGTATTCATGGCTTAACCGTATTTCTTTCTCTTGCGCTGGAGAATTTAGGCTACAAACAGGAGAATAAGTTTTTCTTCGACACCATTAAATTAGACCTTGGCGATCTGATTCACCCGATTCATGCAGAAGCGCTTAATAATGAAGTGAATCTGAACTATGAAGGATCACTTGTCAGCATCACACTTGACGAAACAAGTTCTGCCGAAGATATCCTGACTTTGATCAGATTTTTCGCGAAGGTTAAAGGCAAAAACGCGAATGAACTGGATCTTGATGCAATAAAGTCTGATATCACCAGCCGCATTCCTTCCGAACTGCAGCGGGAATCAAGCTATTT
>JBAZCD010000066.1:0-9965 GCA_041671205.1 Pedobacter sp. | reverse complement strand
GTTCAAAGTACAACTGCCGACCAGCAGCCTGCAGTAACCGTTGCGGCTTCGGCATGACACATTGCTGCTATTCTCTCTCCAACCCTATCCTGTACCTCATCAATCATTGCAAATTCACCTACGGATGCAGTGATCGTCTCAACAACTTCGTCATACATTATTGTGCCACTCATATGAGTATAGGTTCCGGCAGCATTTATAAATGTCCGGATTCCCAACTCCTTAAAAAGATTTCGCCCTGACCTTACTTGTCCGGCAAAAGATTTTCCGGTGAATAATGGACTCAAAATGCCACCGAGAACGGGTGTCACTGATAAATAGCGCAGAATATCTCTTCGGTTCATATTTTAATTTTTCTTATTTCAATGCGACGTCCCAAACTTTGGACATCCGGGACTTTCCTTCCGGCCCCTCAATCCATAAAGTAACCACATATTGATCCGGTTTGGAATAAGTGTGCACAGGATGTTGTTCTACTGACATGTTACCATCTCCAAAATCCCATTTCCATGATGTAATTTTCCCTGTAGAATTATCGGTAAATGATACAATTCTTCGGTTCATATCCATGACAGAAAATGACCATTGTGCGTCTATAGGCTTTAAATATTTTGGTTCAAGAGGCATCAATCTGAATGGCAATAAATAGTTGGCATTACCATACATAGTTCTTTCCTTACTTAAATTCCAGAATCCATTGTTAAGGCCATCTCTCTTATTTACATCGTCATAATCAATAATTGCCCAACTCAGACCAATATTTTTATTTTCAGTCAATAAAGATTCAACAGCGCGCACCGGCCCCTCTGCTCCCGCATAATCAAAAGGGGTAATCCAGAATTCAAGAGTTAATTTGCCGGATTCACCGGGTTTGAAATTAAAATCGTATGCTGCGTTGGCAAAAGGTAAATCTTTAATCCAGGGTTGACTTCCCCAAACCAATGCCCAATCTTTTCCAACTGCAGGAGTAAATATGTGGTAATTTTGTGCATGAACTCCGTGAAATGAAAAGTATGCATCCATTGGATTCAGGCTTTTATTTGGATGAAACGGGCCGATAAATGGTCCCCCCGACTGATCTCCATCCACAACGACTTCGAAAATATCATTATGCAAATCAGTTAAAGAAAAATCCCAGTAATTGTCATAGGCCTCATAGAGAAAATAAAGCCTGTTCATTCCTTTAACCCAGCCAACTTTTACTTTGACATCAAGATTGTTAGGATCAACCTTCTGATGCTTGTTATTATCAATACGGTCATCAAACAAATTTTCCATTCCTATTGAATACTCATCTCCAACTATATTCCAGTCAAAAACTTTACCATCTATCACCGGAATCCGGTCTGCTGGAAATTGAAATATCTTAAATTCACGTGTATCCTGTGCGAAAGTAACGCGAGGTAGTATTGAAGCTATTAGAAAAAGGACAACTAAGCGAAAAAACATAAACAGATGCTAAAGACTTTAATTGCATTTTAAGAGGGCAAAATTTTAAATGAAACAAAACGGGATCTTATGCTGATTTATAAATTCAGCCGGGTGTTTCAGTCAATATTTCATAAAAAACTGATCAATTAAGAACATTAATCAACGTAAGGGCATATCATTAGGTACAGATATACCCTTACGTTATTTTTAAGGTTTAATCAAAATTTTAGAATGGGGTTTTATCCCACCATAAACGGGTGCTAGCTTTATCTGGACCCCCAAGCAATGTTTCTGCAGCGGTGACAGCTGAGCCATTACTATTCCTTTCAATATCAAGGAAGGTGATACGCCGGATCATTTTCTCCTTAGGCACATCCGGATTATCAGAGTTGATGAGCGGATATGTTTTAGGATACCCTGAACGTCTAACCTCAGCCCAGGCTTCATGTGATTCAGGGAAGACTGCAATCCATTTCTGAGTTAATATCTGTTCTCTTTGCTTTTCAGGATCAGAAGAGAATTTAACCGGAATATCAGTTAATGCAGGTGTATTGAAGTATCCTCCAGGTGCGATTGGCAGACTGGTTCCATTAATATAATTATTAATAACAGTCTGATCGGTAATTTCCCAGGACTTCATAGACATTTCAATACCTTTTTCATATAAATCCTTAGCTGTCCCTCCCATATTCCAGCCATTAACAGCCCCCTCAGCACGCAGTAAATACGCTTCGGCTGCATAAATGATCGATTGTGGTGTTGTGTTCATGTTAATGGGTGCAAGTCTTAAACTTACATCAGAACTGTTATTAAAACTATTTTCAGGAATATTTTGCTGAGCCTGAGTCATTCCGCTTCGAACACTGCGATACTGTCCGTCAGTAACAGCAGGTCTGAAATATTTACTCATCCTTGGATCATTCCAGCCCTTAAACAAACTTTCGAAAACGGAACTCATTCTGGATTCATTCCATCCTGACTGCAGATTGAATCCATTATTTACGTTTGCTGACACCTTCATGAAAGCATCATCAGATGTGTCCATCATCACACCACCTGTAACAGCTTTTTCAGCTTCTTCTTTTGCCTTCGCAGGTTCAACTTTTGAAATCCTCAAGGCAAGACGAAGACGAAGGGTATTGGCAAATTTCAGCCACTTATTATTATCACCGCCATATATTAAATCTTTATTAGCAAATGAAGTGACATTGATATTGTTCTTCAAGTCTTTTGATGCTTCATCAAGTTCTTTAAAGAAATCATAATATATATCCTTCTGGGAATCGTAACTAATTGTAGTTCCTTTATCACCAATCTTTGAATATGGTATCGGGCCCCAATAGTCTGTTGTTCTGTGTAATACATAAACCTTCCAGATTCTGGCGATTGCATTCAGCGTTGGATCTTTACCTTTACTTTGTTCGATAATATTTACCAGTGCCGGCATTGCCGAAACATAAGTATTTAACCATTGTAAAAACACCCAGCCCTGAACAACCAGATAACGGTGGGACATGTGAGCAGGCTGTGTAGAAGCGAAGTGCTGTGAATAAACACCTGCAAACAATGCAGTTGTAATGATGTATCCATCGCTGTTTACTCCTGCCATTACAGCTCCCGGGAATAAACTACGGGTATCCAAAGGAGTTAATTCACTCAATTTAACCGGATTAGTATTGATCTCCTCAAAATCTTTAGTACAGCTTGCCAGAATTAGCGTACACGCTAATAAGAATGATATTCCTCTGACACTTGTTATGTTAAATTTCATTTTATACAATTTTTATAAGTTCATAATTTAAATGAATAGTGCATGTTCAGAACAAACACTTTAAACGTTTATTTCAAATAAATTATCAGAATGATAATTTCAGGTTCAGACCAATGTTACGGGTACTCGGTAAGGATGCGTATTCAACACCACCTGTGTTACCTGTCCCGGTTGCCATTTCCGGGTCAAATGGCGCATCTCTCTGAAAGAAGAACAGGTTTCTTCCTACCAGTGAAAGCTTGGCTGCCTGAATAAAACCTGTTTTACTTATAATAGTTTTAGGGAAATTATATCCAAAAACCACTTCTCTAAGTCTAAGATTAGTACCAGAATAAGCGTATAAATCTCCAACAGGAGTCCAGTTACCCACTGAGGCCCAATAGGTTTCGGCAGAAATACTTTTGGTATTCTTTGCCCCACTTTGAGTATATGCATCAAGAACTAATCCTGATTCACGGCCTTCCAATGATCTTTTTGAGTGACCATCGGCATCTATAATTGCCTGTGTACCAGAAATCACGGTACCACCATTCCTGTAATCAATCAGGAAACTTAATCCAAAATTTCTGTAGGTAAAAGCATTATTTAATCCCAGCATATAATTAGGATTATAGTTACCTACATATGAATTTTTTGGGGTAAGAATAATTCTTCCGTTATCATCAACCAGTCGCCTGCCCTGGCTATCTTTAGCCCAGTTAACCATGTACATATCTCCATACCTCCCACCTTCAGCTGCCTTGATCATAACTTGTCTGTCATCAATCAGAATTGCTTCTTTAAGTGCATCAGTTAATCTGATTATTTTATTATTATTATCGGCAAAATTCAGATTCAGATCCCATGAAAATTTATCTTTACGAACAGGGGTACCAGATAATGTCAATTCTACTCCTTTGTTTTCAATTAACCCGGCATTGATATATTGGTTTACAAACAAAGAAGCATAAGGAGTAGCTACTGCAAGCAGCTGATTCTTGGTTTTGGTTATGTAATAAGTTGCATCAATACCCAGTCTGCCGTCGAAAAATCTCCAGTCAAGACCAGCTTCAAATGAACTTGTCAATTCAGGCTTATAGTCACCTAAAGAACGCGTTTGAGGTGTTTTAATAACTCCTCCAGGCGCAACATCAAAATAGTTTCTGTCAAGATATTGTGTACCACCGTAACCAGCGTTTGCAAGAGTCAATCTGGCTTTTCCGTAAGAAATCCATTTGGGTAATTCAAGCATATCAGTTACAATGGCAGTTAAACCAACCGAAGGGTAGAAATATGACTGATTAGCTTTAGGGAGTGCTGAAGACCAGTCATTTCTGGCAGTCAAATCCATAAACAAATAATCCTTGTACCCTAATGTGGTTGTGGCATATAATGACTGAACCTGTGGTGATCTTCCGAAATAATTAGTTCCTTTTGGATTTTTTGCATTTTGTATAAAAAAGAAATCCTGGCGGAATAAACCATTGGCATTCATGTTAAGGCCTTCATATTTACTTTGCTGAATTGAGCCTCCCAAATAACCATTTATATCAAAACTCTTGGATAAATCACGTTTAAAGGATAAAAGTGCATCGATGTTGGTGGAGTGGCTATCCATTTTTGTAAGAGCATATACAGCTCCCTGTCCGGCACTGTGGTAGGAATCTTCATACATTCTGTCATCTGTTTTTTGGATAGTTTTATCAATGCTTCCTCTTACCTGCAGATCAAGCCAGCTTGTAAAATTATACTTTGCAGAAAATAAACCCAGTAACCTGTCTTTTGTCTCAAAGAACAAGTGTCTGTTCAATGCCCAGTATGGATTCGAGAGAAATACAGATCCCGGTTTCCAGTAACTTTGTTTTCTGTTACCAACAGCATCAAAATATTCATAATCCTGCATTTGACTTAATGGAATGCTTACTGGAGCGCGATAGATTCTCGACACAACATCTATTCTTTCATTCAAATATGGCTTGTTGTCAACATCTTCATTGATATAGCTTAATTTTGTAAAAAAAGATAATTTAGAAGATACTGTATTGTTTATTTTAAAATCAAAATTGTGCCTCTTATAATCATGGTTTCTCAATATTCCCTGAGCCATTGTATTGCCATATGAAAAATATGATTGAATTTTTTCACCACCACCCGTAAAGCTTAAAGTATTTGTATAGGTACCTGCAGTTCTGAAAAACTCTTTCATCCTGTTCTCCTGACCTTGCATAGAAACAGATTTTCCATTCCATAGGTTTACTTGCTGTCCAGTAATTTTTGGCCCCCAACTGGTTTCCGATCCGGCCGCATACACACCTCCAGAACCCTGTCCATATTGATATTGAAACTCAGGAAGAATATTAGGCTGATCGAAAGTACTGTTACCTGTGTAATCCACCGAAACTTTTCCAGCCTTACCTCTTTTAGTTGTAATTACAATGGCCCCATTCTGTCCCTGACTACCATATAAAGCAGCCGCTGAAGCTCCTTTCAAAATAGTCATGGATTCAATATCATCACTGTTTATCATTCCGATACCATCACCGCCATCGCGGCCTCCGGCTGTACCTCCACCCTGTGACCTTGAAGAGTTATCCATTGGAACCCCATCAATAACATACAAAGGCTGATTATTACCACCAATTGACCTGCTACCACGCAAAAGAACTTTAGAAGAACTTCCTGGTCCTGTTGCGTTTCTGGTAATGGTTACACCTGCAATTTTTCCTTGTAATGAATTGATCAGGTTGGTTTCTTTTGCTTCATTCAACTTGTCAGATTTAATGGTCTGAGCTGAATAAGTTAATGTCTTAGATTCTCTTTCAATACCTAAAGCTGTAACTATAACCTCACTCAATACCTGCTGATCTTCAAGCAATACAATATTTATAACACTTCTTCCATTCAATGGAACTTCCTGCGGGACATAGCCGATATAACTAAATACCAAAATACCATTATCAGGAACATTCAGGCTAAAATTACCCTGAACATCAGTTGTTGCACCAATATTCGTTCCTTTAGCACGTACACTTACCCCTGGTAAAGTTTGCCCTTTAGAGTCTTTTACCTGACCTCTGATAATATCTCTGAATTCAGTTTCCTTATCATCAACAAGTTTAATAACTATAACCTGCTCAACAACTTCAAATGTTAGTGGCTGATTCCTGAGAACCTGACCCATCACATTTTCAATTGATCCACCGATGCTGACTACACTGACTTTTCTGTTCAAATCAACCTGATCCAGACGATAAAAAAAAGAATACTTACTATTTTTTTCTATCTGTTTAAACATTTGTTTAACAGTCGTATTGGTTTCATTAAAATTAAAGGACTGAGAATGTACTTCAGCACGTAGCTGGAAAATTGCTGCTAAAGTAAAAATTGCTATTAATTTCATAGCCCGGATAGTTTTTCGCCGTAATTGACAGACGAATTCTGCATTTTGATAAAGAATTTTCATAATTTTGTTTTGTTATTAGTTAATACTGGCTTCCCAAAGCATTGGGTATTAGCTATTGCTGAATTTCCGGGAGTGTTAGCGCACTTCCGGTTATTTTCTTTTTGACTTTTTCCTTATTTCATAGGCCTTTATCATTTAGGTTATCACTTCGGCGAATGGTTATTACCCGGCCATTTTTATCATATTCTATATCCGTAGTTTCTTTCATTATTTTCAATGCCTTTTCCACGTCACTGATATTTCTAAAACTTCCGGAATATTCATAATTTCTAAGATCAGCATCCTCCATAATAATTTCTACATCATACCGTCTTTCAATAATTTTTATTATTTCCTGGAAGGATTTACCTTCAAAAACCAATAAATCCTCTGTCCAACCAGTATACACTTCTACCTGAGACGGGGTCAGTTTCTGAACTTTAACCTCAACGATATCAGACAATTCAGTATCTGAAAGATTTTGTACTTTATCATCTGAAGCATAATTCAATTTGAAAACCTGTTGTTTTTTGACCGAAACTTTCTGTGGCTTATCCGAGTCGATAGTTAATTTCCCTTCGATCTGGACTTCCCCTTCAATAACCATTGTTTCAAATGAAAGATCATCGGAGTATGCCTTAACATTAAAGATTGTCCCTATATCCCTGATGGTATAATTATCTGTATTTACAATAAAAGGAACCTGTCCCTTTGAAATATCAAAATAAGCTTCACCATTTAAATAAACAGCCCTTGATATTTTTCCAAAATCGTTGTTATATTTAAGTATACTTCCGGCATTTACAGACACCTTTGTCCCATCAGGCAAAACAAGTTTTCTTACCATTCCTTTAGGAACCCTGATTTCAGTAAATGACTGTTCTGCTGACGGATTGAACTTAAATAGTCTGTCATTAATAAAGTAAAGAGAAACAGAACACATGATCACCAATATTGCAGCTATTGAGAGATTTCTCCAGTTCAAACGCTTTATATTACCTGAATCTGAATCTCTGACAACCGAATTACTCAAAAATTCTGAATAGGCTTTTTCTGAATCAATATATCCTATCTTGTAATGAATTGACTGCTGCCAGGATTCGTATACCTGAATGTAAAACTCCTCATGAAGCTTACTGCTACTTATCAGATACTTCGCCATAGCAAGTTCCTCTTCATTGGCTTGCCTGGTTACATATTTTGCTATTAAAACTTTGTCTATTTCTTTCATGCTTCTCGGTTTAAAGACAACTATTTATAACACTACCCCCAATACATATTAAGATTTTATTAAGTTTTCGTTTACTATTCTGGTGAATCATGCTTTTTTGTCAAAACTTTGCAGAATTAAACAAGTGTAAATCGCAAGAAATTACATGATCAGGTGAAGGATGATACCAATCGTATATCCCAGACTTCTTCTTAGTTTCTCAAGAGCTATGGTAATATGGCGTTCGACTGTATTTTGCGAAATATTCAACCTTTCGGCGATTTCTTTATTTTTGAGGTATTCGAACCGGCTCATCTCAAATACCAGCTTGCATTTTTCAGGAAGCATATCTATTGCAAGTCTGATCTGCTCGGCAAGCTCTTTTTCATGATAAGGATTTGTATCATGCTCCGGTACTTCATCGAGAAGTTTATTCCTGATCATATAACTTACATATTCATTCTCAATACGCTGATGCTTGATATAGTTCATACACTTATTCTGAACCATCTTATATAAATAGGCTGTTACTGAAGTTGTGAATGATATTGCTCCTCTCTTCTCCCAAAGAAAGGTTAATGATTCGGATGCAATTTCCTTAGAGATGTCAATATCATTTAAAAACTTATTCGCGTAAAGCGTAAGTTTTACGTAATGAGACTTGAATATTATTTCAAACTCTTTTCCATCAACGTTCCAAAAATTACTATCCGAAGTATTATTATTATTCATATTTCAACAGCTTAAAAGGTGTTTTCCATGAATTAAAATTGTCTCTTTTAATTCGAATATAGAATTAATAAAATATTTATAGATTGAATTGAGAACGAAAGGTTATCAAATGTGCCCTTAATGGTTTCTCAAAAAAAATCTCCGGCAATTATTTATTGCCGGAGATGAATATTAGACTTTAATTTATCCCTAAAAAAGATACATGTTAAGCATTCAATAAAATCAATCAATAAAACTATTTAGGTAAAGAACCAAAATTAATCCTACTTTAAATTATTAATAATCCCATATTCCAACCCCCTTAACTCAGCCAGTCCGCGAAGGCGGCCAATTGCAGAATAACCCGGATTGGTTTTCTTCTTCAGATCATCGAGCATCTGGTGCCCGTGATCAGGCCTCATCGGAATAGAAACATTTCTGGATTGCGATATCTTCACCAGTTGCTTAACAACTGCATACATATCTACATCGCCATCAAGGTGATTATCTTCATAGAAATCACCCCATTCATTACGGCGGGTACTTCTCAGGTGAATAAAATTGATCCGGTCTGCAAATTGAGCAACCATGGCTGGTAAATCATTATCTGCGCGAACACCAAATGAACCCGTGCAAAAACAAAGTCCATTTGACAATGAAGGAATAGCCGTAATCAAAGCCGTAATGTCTGCAGCAGTACTGACGACCCTCGGCAATCCAAGAATCGCATATGGTGGATCATCGGGATGGATCACCATCTTGACTCCGCACTCATGCGCTACAGGAATTATTTCACTTAGAAAATAGATCAAATTCTGGCGAAGTCGTGCAGCATCGATCCCTTTATAAGTATCCAGTGCCTGCTGGAATTGCTCTATGGTAAAACTCTCCTCACTGCCCGGCAAACCTGCAATAATATTTCTTGTCAAAAGATGCTTCTCTTCGTCTTTCATATTATCGAAGCGAAGTTTAGCACGATTTATTTCTCCCTCAGTATAATCAGAATCGGCTCCCGGACGTTTTAGAATAAACAGATCAAAAGCAATAAATGCTGCTTTCTCAAATCGTAAAGCCTTAGATCCATCCTCTACAGTATAGGCGAGATCAGTCCTGGTCCAGTCAAGAACGGGCATAAAATTGTACGTAATACATTTTATGCCGCAGGAAGATAAATTCCGGATGCTTTGTTTATAATTATCTATATACTTCAAAAAAGGACCGGTTTGTGTTTTAATATTCTCATGCACAGGAACACTCTCCACAACACTCCAGATCATTCCGGCCTCAGCAACTTCCAATCTTCTCTTCTCAATCTCCTCAGCCGGCCATATTTCTCCATTCGGAATATGATGCAATGCCGTTACAATTCCGGAACAGCCGGCCTGACGAATATCGGATAAACTAACCGGATCATTCGGACC
>JBAZCD010000065.1:0-10171 GCA_041671205.1 Pedobacter sp. | reverse complement strand
AACCAGGGCCACCCGGTCACCTTTATTAAGACCGAAATAGAGATCCTTAAATAACCAGTTGTCATTGAATGAATGTCCTAATTGTTCTGTAGATAATATGCTCACGCTAATTCTTGTATTTGTATGGAAGGATAAATAAAAGTTCCTTTAAGATCTCTTAATGATTGATTAAGCATAGCCCGGGCAACTGTTTCTGCCTTTATGCTGCGATATTGTTTTAACGGGCCTATAAGCAGCGGATTTATTAGTTTGAAAACAGGTGTTATGATCTTTTCTGCAAGACGATATTCTTTGCGTTTTCCGGTTAATAAAGAAGGCTGGTATATATGCAATGATTGGATTGCTAATTCTTTCAGCTTTTTTTCCAGTTCTCCTTTCAGTCTCAGGTAGGAGTTGGAGGCTGATGCATCAGCACCAAGTGATGATACCAGGTGAAATTGTGATATTCCATTCCTGATTCCAATCCCTGCCAGCTTCAGGGGGTATTCAAGATCTATTTTTCTGTATAGATCAGAATCCGGGCTTGAAGCCTTTGTGGTACCCAGACAGCAATAAATAATATCACCCTGAATATCAGAGGAGTAACTCTCCAGATCATCGAAATTAACGATCAATTCGCGAACTTTAGGATCAGAGATTCTCAACGGTTTTCTGACCAGGACTACGATTCTGAATATGTCGCCTGATTTGATTAATGCTGAAAGTAAGTGACTGCCAATAAGTCCGCTTGCTCCAACTAAAATGGCTTGATGTGGCATTAATTTATCTTATTAATCTGCAAATGTACGCATTAGTAAGTTTGGAATTAATATTGTGTGTTTAAACATGTAATTTAAAATCAATAGTATGAAAAAGATTATACATCGTGCCGCTGATCGTGGAATTCAGGATCACGGCTGGTTGAAAGCAGCTCATTCATTTAGTTTTGCCAATTATCACGATCCTTCAAAGGTTCATTTTGGTTTGTTAAGAGTGCTGAACGACGATATTATCGCACCGGGTATGGGCTTCGGGACTCATGGTCACGACAATATGGAAATTGTGACCATTCCTCTTAAGGGGGTTCTGGCTCACAAGGACAGCCTGGGCTCTGAGGGTAATATCAGCTTTGGTGAAGTGCAGGTCATGTCTGCAGGAAGCGGAATCCGCCATTCGGAATTCAATGGTTCTGCTACAGAGGAAGTAAACCTGCTGCAGATCTGGGTATTTCCTAAAGAGCGTAATATTCAGCCGCGTTATGATCAGATGAGATATGACCTTGAGAAAGCTAATGATTCATTTCTGACTCTTGTTTCGCCACTTGAAGGAGAAAATGTGATGTGGATCAATCAGGATGCTTTCTTCAGCCTGGGTACTTTTGAGGGCGGCAAGACTGTTGATTATAGGGTTCAGCATCCCGGAAACGGCGTTTATGTATTTGTAATTGAGGGTCAGGCAGAACTGGAGGGCACGGTTTTGAATAAACGCGACGCTATGGGTGTTTACGATACAGAATCATTAGAATTTAACTTTGGTGAAGATTCCAGGGTATTGATCATAGAAGTTCCGATGCAATAAATGTCAGAAAGCTCTTTTTGACAGATAAAGGTCCTCTTTTTCTGTCATGAGAGCTTTTGCAGACTTTCCTTTATCAGGATATCCGAGCAGGTGGAGTGTTCCATGGATCATTACCCTGTGAAGTTCATCGCTTTCCCTGACATCAAAGCTTTTTGCGTTTTCCCTGATCCGATCCAGACTGATAAAAATATCTCCGGCTATCTCCGGCTTGTTTTCACTGTTATCGAAGGTAATGATATCAGTATAGGTATCGTGATTCAGATACTGCTGATTGATGGAAAGGAGATAATTGTCGCTGCAGAAAATAAAATTTATCTCCCTGAGCCTGTGGTTTTCGGCAACAACTGTATTCCTGATCCAGTTTCTTACAAGACCTTTTTGTTTTAAAGTATAGGATATGTCTTCAGAAAAAAAATGGATAGGTATTTGGCCCATTAAATTTTAAAATGGAGTTCAAGCTCGTTTCCTTTTGAATTAAAAATACACTGGTCAGCAAGCTTTTTGATAATAAATACACCTCTTCCTGTCAGATTTTCAAGATTCTCAGGTGAAGTGGGATCCGGAAGCTTATTGAAATCAAACCCTTCTCCCTCATCAGAAATTGTAAAAATAAGACGCTTATCTTCAATAACTTCAAGGTTAATATATACCTTCTTTTCCGGGTTTTCGCGATTTCCATGAATAATACTGTTAACTACTGCTTCACTCAGGCAGGTTAGTACATTGGCATAGATCTCATCACTGAAACCATATTTTGCACTTAGTTCATCGATGAAGTTTTCAACGATAGTTATACTTTCAATCCTGGAAGGCAACTGCAATGTATACAATGAAGTATTATCGGAATATTCTGTCTGCTTTATCATTTATCCCCCGAATTTAAATATTTAAAATAGTCCCCCACTTTTATTTTGTAAAATGAGTTTAAAGAGGGGGGTACGGTTTTAAGCAAATCGATTTCATTTTGCTTAATTTTTTGGAATTCCTGCATGATCGGGGAGTTAACAGGCGGGGGAGCAATTCCCTCTCTGCTTTCTCTTTGCTGATCCTGCTCGCGTTCACGATCTGCTTTTTCTGCATCGAGCAATTTACTAAGGATTTCCTTTTGTCTGTTTAAAGTTTCCTGCTGTATTTTTTTGTTTACGAGATCGGTTTCGGTTTGTTCCATCTCTTTCATCAATTTATTGAGATTACCGAGTCCGCCGGTACCATCTTTATTTTCCAGTTTATTGATTTCCTGCATTGCCTGTCTGATCATTTGTTGTTCTCTGGCCATTTTTGCCAGTTGTTCACTTATTCCCTGACCGCTTTTACCTTGTTGGCTGCCCTTCTGCTGTCCCTGTTTTTGCATCTCATCCCTGGCTTTTTGCATATTTTTATTCAATTGCTCCTGCATTTTGCTAAGCTGAGACAGGTTTTGTTTCTGCCTGCCTTTTCCACCCGACTTTCCATTTTGCTGTGCCTGCTGTAATTGTTCCAGAGCCTCATTTAACATTAAAGCAAGGTTATTGATAGAGGTCATGGCAAACTGCTGGTTTCGGTTTGCTTCTGCTGTACGGCGTTCACCAAGACTTTCTATCGCTTTTCCTACATTAAAATTAATGGCCTGAATTTCCTTATTTACAGCAGACTGGATCTGGGGAACCTTTTTACTCAATGAATACAGACTATCTTCGATCATTTTCAAATTGACCTGTATGTCTTTCTGCTTTTGGCTTTGAAGAATATATGCCGGATCGCTGGTACTGGTCTGTCTTACAGACTGCATTGTTTTTTCCTGGTCAAAAGAACTTGTAAGCAGGTTATCCAGAATTTCTCTGAGATTTCTCGTATTCACATGGTTTTCTTTTTCTTCGGCCTGCTGCTGCATGCTTTCCAAATCCTTTGAAAGCTTTTTCATTTCTGCAGCAGCTTTTTTTTGGTTCTCTGCAGCTTTCCTTTGATCTTTTTTATCAAGGTTCTCTGAACTTTGCTGCTGTTGCTTTTCTATTTCCTGCTGTGCTTTTTCCTGGTTTTCAAAATCATTTTTTTGTTCCAGCTCCTCATTTTTTTGTTCGAGTTCCTTAAGGTCTTGCTTAAGGTCTTTGAATTCTTCCTGAAGCTCTTTTTGCTCTTCTTTAAGTTCCCGGATATCTTGCCTTTGTTCCAGTGATTTTTTACTCAGATCTTCTTGATTTTTAGCGAGTTCACTTAATTTTTCGATGGCAGTACTAAGTTTTTGATCAAATTCCAGCTGCTTATAAAGTTCAAGGATCCGGTCCAGTTCTTTCTGCAGTGATTTATTGTCCATCTGCATTTTGGAAAGCTCCTCCTGTGTGAGGTTTTTATTATTTTTTTCCAGGAGTTTTTCAATATTTTTTAACAATTCGCGTGTCTTTTCGTCAAGAACGTTATTGAAAAGATCTTCGATCTGTTTTTGCTTCTCAAGAATCTGCTCATTTTCTTCCTGCTGTTCAACAATATTTTGCTTATTATCTTTTTGTATCTCTTTAACCAATTCTTCAAGTTCTTTTTGTTTTTGAAGGAGATTCTCAATCTGCTTCTTCTCTTCAAAAGACAGGGTTTTCTTATTCAGAAGTTCAAGGTTCAACTTTCTGGCTTCTTTTTCTACCTGAGCAGACTTTTTAATTGCCTGTTCCATTTTTTGCTTAATCTGTCCGGTATTTGCATCAAGCTGTTTTGCCAGTTCCTTTTCTGAAGGGATCTTAAATGTTTTTGTAGCAGATCTTACTGATTTTGGACCGTTAACCCCGTCATTATCAAACAGCTCAAAATAGTATTCAATCTTATCGTCAGGCTGGGCAGCCGCATCATTTACGTTCCATATATGAAAGAAATTACTCTGAAGGGCATTTTTATCGAACTGAACGGACCTGATTTCTGCTTTATCCTCCTTTTCCGACTGCTGGGAGAGAATTCTGTAATTGAAATTAAGTTTAGAGAAGCCATGATCATCGCTGGCCTGTCCGACAAAATAAAGCAGTTTGGAATTAATCGAATCCGGGCGTTCTGTAACATCAATTACCGGTGCAAGATCTGGTATCACTTTTAATTCATAAGAAAC
Source organism: Pedobacter sp. (assembly GCA_041671205.1). Lineage (GTDB taxonomy): Bacteria > Bacteroidota > Bacteroidia > Sphingobacteriales > Sphingobacteriaceae > Daejeonella. The sequence goes on along the minus strand of JBAZCD010000065.1, from coordinate 5,550 downwards.
AATGTCAGATCCCGGAACCTCTTTATTAATCGGCCGTATGCTGTAGGGCTGGTTTTTCATTGCCCTGTAATTGAAGCTGAATGTATTTTCTTCAGATTCCTGTAAAAGGAAACTCTTTTTATCTATCAGCACATCAATGCGGTCACTGTTCTTTGCCCTGAATTTCCAGTTGATCCGGGAACCCTCAGGCACAATCAGATCGCCTGTGTTTTCCAGTTTTTCATTGCTTTTATTGAGATATTCTGGATATACAATAAAGACCTCAAAATCAAGAAGGGTAGGTTTAACTTTCACCTCCAGTAAATAATCTTCAGAGCTGAATTCACCGCCCCTCAATCGAATTGTTTTACTTTTCTGTAAATTTCGGAAGGTATAATTAAACCGGATAATGCTTTCTTTTTCCAGTTTAAAAGTATTAAGGCCATCTTCAAGGTAGAGATCTGCCGGAATTTCATCGCCGGCAAGTTTTACCTTCAGGGTATAATCGCTTCCCTGTACGGCAGATAATTTCTCGTTAATTATTTCAAACCGGAAGGGAGCCTTCCTGACAAATCGTTTATTGTGATAAATTAAGCGCTCGGTACTTTCACTAAGGATTGACGGTGCTGAAAAGAACACAAAAATAATTATTGCCAGAGGGGCCATAAGGTATTTCAAATATTTACGGTTATCCTCAATATGAATTGCTGAAGTAAATGGGACCGGTCTGAGTTCGGCAACCTTCTGGTTGATACTGGCATTAATTAAGACACGCTGATCCTGGTTTTGATCGGAGAGTCTTTTTAATTGCAGGGTGTTCAGCAGTTTATCCTTTACCGGTGTAAAATGCCGGCCAATAATAACAGAGGCCTGCTCGTGACTGATCGTATTTCCCAGCCTGAAAAAGGCAAGCAGAGGTAGAATTATATAGTTGCCAAATACAAAGAGATTGCCTGCGATGAAAGTATAGAAGAGTATACTTCTTATGGCCGGATCAAAGTGCCCTAAATATTCCGCCAGGGTTACAGCAATATAGGCAGCAAAGAAAGAGGAAGCCAAAAATATGGAACCCTTTACGACTTTATTCAGGTAATACTTTCGTATAAAACCGTCAATTTTATTAATAAGATAGTCATAGTTATCTTGAGACCCGTTCATGCGCAATACTTCACATCGAAAGTTTACATGAATTTAAAGAAAAATAAATATATAAAGAGTGCAATTATATGTTTTGAATGCATAATTAACGCTGATCTGACCATTTTGAGATTATTTTTTCTTCAGCAATATCACATTTGCCACTTTTCGTTGTCCCTCATGGTCCCATTTTCTGTTGTCGGTTGGAAAATTAACAACCCCGTTTTCCATATAATTGTTTATCCATAATGTAGTTGATCCGCCACCATCTAAATTTATGGCATCATCGGCATTTAACCAGCGCATCAGTTTCGTCAATTCGAACAGGCTCATTCCTGCAGAATTTTCATTCCGTCCGTCCACTGTAATCAGAAGGATACGTTTGTTCTTTGTTACTGCAACCGCTGTTCGGGGATGCCTGGTTTTATTGAAGGTATTTTCAGGATCAAGTTTTTCTTCAGCCTGATCTAATATCAGAAGAGGTCCGCTTACCATAATGTCTTCACCTTCAAGCGATTGTTCCCAGTCTGGCTTTCCATTCCATTTGGTAATACTTAATTTTCCTTTGTTAAATACCAGGGCAGATTCCTGATGCCCTGCTCTTTTACCATTCTTTCCAATGCGGTTTTCATTGATCACCTTACCATCTGATCTGATATAATCAACAGATCCTCCCTTAGCGATATCAAAAAAGGTTCCGTTCAATGCAGCAAGGGCATTTGCCTCTTTACCAAAATCGCTGGTAATGACCAGTCTTTTAGCACTATAACCCAGATCGAAAGCCAGTTTTTTCTTTTGTTTTATTTCCAGGACACTCACATTCTGATTTGAATTAAAGAGGTTTTTATTAAACCAGAATGTTTTTAACCTAAGCCCCGGAGCTATTTTCTCCTTTTTCCAGTCGGCTTTAACGACTGCAAGGGAATCAGATTGTGCAAATACCCCTGTTGTTATTGAGGCAATTAATAAAGCAGATAATGCGATTTTTTTCATAGAATACCATTGTTTTTTAAGTCCCGCATGTGCAGATTTCATCCGTCTAATTTATCAATAAGCGGCCAATAAAAAAGGCCCATCCGGTTTTAACCGGATGGAGCTTTAATGCATGAGGTTCTTTATTTTTTCGGATCTAATGCTTCATCGATACGGCTTAGTACATCCTCAAGATGTGATCTTAATACCGGATTTGAATACTTAGGCAGGGCTGATCTTACCTGTATGGCAAGTGATTTTAGCTCCTGTCTTGCCATAGGACGGATGTCTGATTGTGAAACATCGATCTGTGGACCAGCAAAAGCTGCGAATTGCGGTGGAACCGGAGTTTCGTTTTCGTTTAAAAGGAATGACATTCTCTCGATATAAGCCCTTTGCAGGTTACGGCGATAGGTATCCACATTGGCACCGGTTTTTAATTCAGACCAGATCCCATTGCGAAGGTCTGAAAGCAATTCATCCAGATGATAAGCTGCAGCACCATTTTTCACAGAATTATCAATAATTCTACCCAGACGATTAAAATCCAGTATTCCGTTCAGTACTCCAACCTGAGTTCTTCTTAAACGGTCAACAATTCCTGCATTATCAAATTTGTTTAATACGTTCTGATCAAGCATCCAGTTTGGTGTGGCAAATGCCTGATCATTCAGAAATTTAACAGCTTCTTTTTGCCTGGCTTTAACCACATGAGTATAAACCGGACCTTTTTGCTCATAGGTCTTATCGTTTTCATAGATTCCGCCAATGTTTGAACGGACATGTCCCATATAACGATTCCATTGAGCAAGTACTTCACCATAAAGTTCCTTCAGGTTATCGTAAGGTTTCCCCTCTTCATAGGTCCATTTTTCGATATTCGGAAGGATTCGTTTCAGGTTGGCTATTCCATATTTAGAAGCTTTCATGGCATCATCACCAAGATCTTCTGATTGCGCACGGGGATCGGTCGGGTTTCCGGTTTGCTGACCGTAGAAGTAAACAGGATTTCCTGCTCTTTCAATAGTCCATTTGTTTAATGTTTTTGCTTCTTCTTCAGGTGTTTGGTTGTCAAACCAGGTATAACCCCATTTAACTGCCCATTTATCATAGTCTCCAATTCCGGGATATAATACAACGCCTTCATCGCCTGGCTGGGCTATATAATTAAAGCGTGCATAATCCATTATTGAAGGTGCAGTTCCTCCCTTTCTTTTGGTGAAGGATGGAGAACGCAGGGAGTCAACAGGATATGCCACACTTGATCCGAAGTTATGGGGGAGTCCCAGGGTGTGGCCAACCTCATGAGATGACACAAAACGGATCAGCTGTCCCATTACTTCATCCTTGAATTTAGGACTTCGTGCTTCAGGGTTGATGGCCGCTGTTTGTACGAAGAACCAGTTACGAACCAGGTTCATTACATTATGATACCAGCCTATATCAGATTCCATGATCTCTCCTGAACGCGGATCAGAAATATGCGGACCGTATGCATTGGCAATATTGGAAGCGAAATAACGGATCACCGAATAACGTGCATCTTCCGGCGACCAGTCTGGATCATTTAGCGGAGCTTCCAATGCAGTGATTGCATTCTTGAAACCTGCTTGCTCAAATGCGGCATTCCAGTCTTTTACTCCGGCTATAAGATATGGCCTCCATTTTGCCGGGGTAGCCGGATCGATATAATAAACAATCTGTTTTTTAGGTTCTACCAGTTCACCGCGCTTATAGGCATCCGGATCTTTTGGTTCCAGTTTCCATCGATGGATATAGCGGGTAACCTGTGCTTTTTGTGCATCCAGTCCGTAATCAGTCTGGCTTTGGCCGAAAAATCCTACCCTGTCATCCGAAAAACGTGGTTTATAGGGTACTTTCGGCAGCAAAAGCATGGAATTGTGAATTTCAACGGTAATTGATCCGATCGATTTATCTCCCGGTGGATCTGAAGCCTTGTAGGTTTTTAATGAACGAACCTCAATATTGATCGGAAAAGATTTGATCGTATCCACAAAGGTACGGGCCTCATCCATGGTGGTTATTTTATACTGGGTGCGGAGCGACTGAGGCAATCCAATAGATTGAACATCCTTTGCAAAAAGATCAGTTACATCGATGACTACCGAATTGGAATCTTTGTTAATCGCCTTGATGTCAAATGACGATAACACCGCATCCAGATTGGAATTCCTGACCGCTTCAAACATTTCTGTTTTTTCACTTGCGATATTGCGGTACGAAGGAATCCTGATCATCACCTGCTTATCACGCTTTTGCCATTTCCAGATCTGCTCATTCAGCTCTTCACCCCCATAGGTTCCGTCTATAGTAGGAGTTTTCGCGTAGCGGGTTACCACAAGCATCTCGCGGTTAAACAGGGAGTCGGGGATCTCATAGAAATATTTTCCATCCAGACGATGAACTTTGAATAGTCCGTTATCTGTTTTTGTCTTATCCGTGATAACCTCTTTATAGGGTCTTATTCCGGTTTTTGGTGGAGCTGGTGCTGCCGCCGGTTTTGCCGGTTCTGTAGCAGATGCATTAGTTTTTTTTCGATCCTGTGCCTGAACATTATCCAGGCCTGATATAAAGATCAGTGCCGATAATGCGGCAAATTGCATATTGCGAAAGTTTATTGCCATAAAGTTTTATAAAATGGTTAGATTATAGGAATTTACAAATGTATTATTTGAAGTGGATATGAATACTTTTTTAGCATCTTTAATATTAAAATTACAGACTATTGATTTTTGGTTTGAACAGGAAATTGAAATCCTTCCCATTTAGTAGAAATATGTAATCAAAAATTAAATCCTTTTTTTAAGGGTTAAAATTACCCTTTCCTTATTTTTACCGTCTTTTGCCATTACATCTATTACAAAGTTTCTTCCGTTTCTCGACCTGAACATATTATCAATCTCTGATAATGACATTTCAGAAACTGCTTTGAAGTTTATAGCCAGAATTTCATCTCCTTTCATAAGTCCGGCTTGTTCGGCAGCAGATGAGGGTTCAATTCTGGTGATCACAAGCCGTTCAAAACTTTTGCCGGCAGCACTTATTTCCATCCCTGCCATATCGTGTTCAAATGATTCCTTTAATGGTGTAGCCGGCTTAATGTACATGGCAGATCTGTTATAATCGAAAACAACGTTAAAGCGTTTTAAGATCGCTAAACCCATATTTCCGTTTCTGTTTATTGAGAACACTCTTGCACCCACATCTTCATAGTCTGGGAATGAGGCAATCACATCATTGAGGCTATATTTTCCTAGCTGAAGGGATGAGATCCGGCCAATATAACCGCTTATTGGTCCGGTTAATCCAATCCCAAGGTTACCCTCAATCCGATCATCGGGTAATTCAAAAGGAACACCATCTATTGTTTCGAGAGAAATCGGATGTCCGGCGCCGGTGTCAATAATGAGCTTGACCGGTAACTTTTTACCTGATTTCAGT